>SKSR01000128.1 GCA_007122885.1 Gemmatimonadota bacterium | reverse complement strand
GTCCTCGGTGGGATCGCCGCCTGGCTCGCGCTCTACAAGCCGTTCTGAGGGCTGGAGGGCGCGGGGCGCCCACCACTCACTCCAGGAGCGGCCGGAAGTCGTCCTCCGGGGGCGGCTCCACGTAGTCCAGCCGCATGATCATCCGAGCGCAACTGTTCCAGCGGACGATGGCCGAGTCGTCCCCGGCTGGCCGGATCTTCTCCGCCTCTTCGTAGAAGCCCATGGCTTTCCGGAGCCGTTCGTAGGTCATCCGCCCATGACCTGGGCTCTGCCAGGAGAGGGCCGCCGTGCCCCAGCGCTCCCATATGATGCCGGTGTAGTAGGCCTGGTGGTATTCGCTCTTCAGGCGTTTCAGGACCTTCTTGGCGTCATGGGTTCGCGCACCTCCTTCGGTCTTGAACTGGTCGGTGATGGCCAGGAGGAGGGTGATGAGGGCCGGTTGGTTGTCCGGATCCAATTCGAGAATGTCCAGACAGATGCTCTCGGCGTCCCACGGCTCGTTCAGGAGCCGGTAGCGCTCCGCCTTCTGCAGGGCGGAGTCGATTCCCTCCTTGGAGAGGCTCTTGAGCTCGAACATGGAGGTCTCCTGAACCCCCTCAGGGGTCCGGTGAGGAGCGCGCCCCATTCTAGCCCACCATCCACAGGAGGACGGCGGCCGTCAGGGCCAGGGCCGTGGCGATCCCGTAGGTGAGCACGGTGATGAGGGCGTCCAGATGGTAGAGCTGCAGTCCGTCGTACAAGGTGTACCGGAGCCGGTGGGCCGCGTGGTGAAGGGAGAGGGCCACGATGCCGAAGAGGACCAGGCGGATCAGGGGGTGGCCCACCACCTCCATCCAGGCACCGAAGTCGGCGGGGCCCAGCCAGCCCAGCGGCGCGGCCAGAAAGGCCACGAGCACCAGGGCGGGAAGGACGAGGGCGGCCAGCGTGCCCCCCGCGCTGAAGAGGCCCCAGAGCAGCGGATCCTTGGGCCGGTCCATCTCTACCTCCCGGCCAGGAGCCAGAGGATGGCGCCAGACGCGACGATCCAGGCGCCGTAGTGGGCGAGGGCGATGGCCATGTCGGGGACGCGTCTTCCCCGGGCTCGGAGGACCAGGGCCTTGGGGGCCAGGTTGAGCCAGGTGACCGTGTGGAAGAGGAGCCCCATCAGGACGAGGGTGTGGAAGGTGGCCACCGCCGGATGGGCGAGCCACTGCACGAAGGCCCCGTACGCCCCCGGACCCCGGGCCAGGACCGCCACCTTGGCCATGAGGAGGAGGGCGCTGTAGCCCACCGCCAGGCTGGTGAGCTCCCGGAGGATGAAGCCGGTGTACGCCGCCTTCCGGAGCCACCAGAAGATGGGCATCCGGCGCCGGTACCAGCGAGGGTGGTACCGGGTATAGGTGGGGTTCGCCGGGGTCTTCACTCTCCCCCCTTCCAGGGCATGAGGAGCCGCTGGAACCAGTCCGCCGTGGCGGCCACCTTGTAGCGCTGGATGGCGCCCGCGGGATCCACGTTCTTGGGGCAGACGGTGGTGCACTCGCCCACGAAGGTGCACGCCCAGACCCCTTCGTGCTGAGCCAGGACCGCCATGCGCTCCCGGGCGCCCTGGTCCCGGGAGTCCATGTTGTAGCGCTGGGCCAGGGCGATGGCGGCGGGGCCGATGAAATCCGGCTCGAGCTCGTAGATCGGGCAGGCCGAGTAGCAGAGCATGCAGTTGATGCACATGCTGTACTGCTTGAACTCCGAGAGCTCCTCGGGAGTCTGCCGGTACGGGCCCTCGGAAGGTGGATGCTCCTCGTCCCGAATGATCCACGGCTTCACCCGCTGCAGCTTGTTCAGAAAATCGGTGATGTCGCCCACCAGGTCCCGGATGACCGGGAATCCCCTCAGGGGGTCGATCCGGATCGGGCCCGGGAGGAGGTCCTCCAGATAGGTGGCACAGGTGAGGACCGGCTCGCCGTTCACCAGCATGCCGCAGCTTCCACAGATGCCCATCCGGCAGGCCCATCGGTAGGAGAGGGTGCCGTCGAGCCGGTCCTTCACGTAGTTGAGGCCGTCCAGGACCATCCACTCCTCGCGGACCGGCACCTCAAAGGTCTCATAGGTAGGCTCGTCCGACTCCTCGGGAAGGTAGCGGAAAACCTCCAGGGCAACCGTGTCGGCCATGGCTTCCACCTCCCGTGTGTGTCCGCGTCCCGGGGTTCGGGGGCCGTCGCGCCCGTCGAGCCCGCTGCTCGCGCCCAGTCTTGGTCGCTCCAGGCTGGGGCTCCCGGCTCCCGCCGGTTAGCCGTCGTCCCCCGCGATCCCGCCGGACTGTCGGACCCTAGCGCTCCGGGACCTCTGGTTCGGCGGAGGGGGATTTCTCCGCCTCGGCGGGCCGCTCGGTTCGTTCGTACTCCCGTCCGTAGACCCGCTCGCCAGGGGGCCACCGGGTGATCGTGACGGGGAGGAGCTCGGTTCGGGGCGGGCCCTCCGGACGCCGGTGGACCAGGGAGTGGGCCAGAAACCCTTCATCGTCCCGCTCCGGGAAGTCCCTCCGTTGGTGCGCCCCTCGGGACTCTCGGCGATCCAGGGCTGAATGGAGGATGGACTCGGCCACGTCCAGCATGTTCTCGAGCTCCAGGTAGGCCACCAGCTCGGTGTTGAAGGTGAGGCTCCGGTCGTCCAGGGCCACCCCCTCGAGCCGCTCCCGGAGCTCGGCGATCCGAGCGGCACCCCGTTCCATATGGGGCCCCTCCCGGAAGATGCCCGCCTCGTCCTCCATGACCTGATGCATCTCATCCCGGATGTCGGCCATGCGCTCGGTGCCGTTCTCCCGGTCCAGGATCTCCCGGTGAAGCCTCCGCTCCTCGGCCCACGCCTGCTCCATGATCTCGGAGGGCGGGTCGGGCACCCCGTTCCGTACGTAGGCTGCGGCCGTCCGACCGGCCCGGGCCCCGAAGACCAAGAGCTCGGTCAGGGAGTTGGAGCCCAGGCGATTGGCCCCGTTGATGCTCACGCACGCCACCTCCCCGGCCGCGTAGAGCCCCTGGACGGGAGTGGCTCCCGTCACATCCGTGTGCACCCCTCCCATCATGTAGTGGACCACCGGACGCACGGGGATGAGCTCGTGGACCGGGTCGATTTTCTCGTACTTGAGGCAGAGCTCCCGGACGAAGGGGAGCTTCTCGTCGATGACCTTCCGCCCCAGGTGGCGGATGTCCAGGTGCACCACGGGCCCGTAGGGTGAATCCAACGTCCTCCCCTTCTCGACCTCCTTCTCGAAAGCTTGGGAGAGCCGGTCCCGGGGGCCCAACTCCATGGAGCGCTTCACGGGCTTGGGCTCCGGCTTGCCCAGGTCGTAGTCCTGGAGGTACCGATAGCCGTCCTTATTGACGAGCCATCCCCCCTCTCCCCGGGTGGCCTCGGTGACCAGAATCCCCGTGAAGGGGAGGCCGGTGGGGTGGTACTGGACAAACTCCATGTCCTTGAGGGGGACGCCGGCCCGGTACGCCAGGGCCATGCCGTCACCAGTCTTGATGTTGGCATTGGTGGTGAAGGGATAGACCCGCCCACCTCCTCCTGTGCAGAGGATCACCGCCCGGGCCAGGAGAGCCACCACCCTCCCCGTGCCCAGCTCCACGGCCACCGCGCCGTGACAGCGGCCGCCCTCCACCAGGAGGCGGGTGACGAACCACTCATCGTAGAAGCTGAAGGAAGGGTAGGCCAGGCAGGTCTGATAGAGGGTGTGGAGGAGGTGAAAGCCCGTCTTATCTGCGGCGAACCACGTCCGTTCGATCTTCATCCCCCCGAACGGTCGGACGGCCACGCTCCCGTCGGCTTCCCGGCTCCACGGGCAGCCCATGTGCTCGAGCCGAATGAGCTCCTCCGGAGCCTCCCGGACGAAGAGCTCCACCGCGTCCTGGTCGCAGAGCCACTCACCGCCGCTGATGGTGTCGTAGGCGTGCTCGTCCAGGCTGTCGTCGGGACGCGCCACGGCCGCGGTCCCTCCCTCGGCGGAGACGGTGTGGCTCCGCATGGGATAGACCTTGGAAGCAACCCCGATATCGAGCTCAGGGTCGGCTTCCGCCGCGGCCAGGGCCGCTCGGAGGCCGGCGCCTCCTCCTCCGATCAGGAGGACATCGTGGTGGACGGTGTCCATGGGCCTGCACGCCCCTCGGGCCAGGAAAATGAACCCGCGCCCCATCCTGCCCACCCATCGTCAACCAAACTACACGTAACGTTCGTTCACGCGAAAGGAAAAACCCGTTCGGGGCCGACGGCCGGGCTGCGGGTCCGTCCGTGGGACATTCGCCCTCCAGGCGTGGGAGGGCCCGGTCCGTGGGCCCCATGAAGCGAAAAGAGAGCGACCGCCCCTACCTCGTCCGGGCGGTGGACCGGTCAGGCGGAAGGCTGCCGGATCCGAACCTTCCGTTCGCGCAAGAATCGCCGCTGGAACGAGCGTCCGACCTGAGGGTTAGGACGTCCCATCACTATGTTGTGAATCTCCCATCGGAGCCGGTCTTATTTCGGCCCCGGTGGGATTTCGGCAGTTTTAGATTGAAGAGAGCACTTCAATGGTTCGTGCGTTTTCCACCGATGACCCCGTAGTTCAAGCTACCGCCGATATTCTGGAAAATGAGCCGGAGCTCACGAACGCACGGGTCCTCCAGCGTCTGGCCGCGATCCTGGGAGCCTCCGTCACCCAGGAGATCCCGGTCACCCACTTCCAAAGTCGAGTGCGAACGCCTGCCGAGCGGCTCCTGTGGAATAGACGGAGCAACGGGGGGAAGAACGGTCGGGGAAGCAGGAGTCGGGGAAGGGGAGGAGATGGAAGGAACACCGGATCGGAGGTCGCCCCCGGGGGGAACGCCGCACCCGAGAAGAGCCCCGCGCCCGCGGGGAAGAAGGTTCAGCCGGCGAACGGGCGCAAGAGGGCTGGGGGAAGGACCACCTCCCCCTCCGGGAAAAAACGAGGATCGCCGTCCAGCGGCCCCTCCCGAGCGCAGCTCCGCGCCGTGGACGAGGCGCTGGAGAGAGCTTTCCAGCTCGGGGTGGCCAGTGAATCGGAGGCGGACGTCACCCGGAAGTTCCAGGAGCTCGACCAGGTGAAGTCCAAGCTCCGCGACCGACTGTCCGGCTAGCGGGGACGTCGAGGGCCCACTCGAAACACGGGGAAAGGCGTCCGCCGATCTCCGCCAACCGCTCGTCCGTGAGGGGGGCTCGAATCGCCGTTCGAGGATCCCATCGGCCATGGCGCGATTCCTCGAGGGTCACCCTTGGCGCACCCGCCCCATCGCCTTTCGGGCTTCCCGGATCGCCTGCTGGGCCCGGTGGGAAACGGGGTGCTCGGGGCGCTTGATCTCCGGGGATTCCAGGTGGGCGGCCGCGCCCTTCCGGTCTCCCTCCGTGGCCGCGCACCGGGCCAGGAGGGCCCGGGCGAGTGCCCTGAGGCTGGGCCTGTCCAGCGTCCGTCCGGCCTCGAACGCCTCCCGGGCCCGAGCACGAGCAGCGGCCACCTTCCCGTCCCCGAGCTGCAGGTCCGCGGCGTAGGCCTGGAGCTGGGCGATCTTCCAGAGGCTGTCCAGATCCCGGAGTGCCCGCACGGACTCGTCCACGCCATCCAATTCGGCGTTCCGGGGCGGATCCGCCCCGGCTCCCCTCTCGAGACGGGCCCGGGCCACTGCGGCGAGCCCCCGGGCGAACGCTCCCTCCACCTCGTCGCCCATCCGCTGTGCCAATACCTCGCCTTCCCGGGCTCGAGCCCGGGCCCGCTCCGGCTCCCCACGGTCCAGCTCCACCATGGCCCTCCGGGTGGTGGCCGAAAGCTCCCACCAGCGGTCCCTCGAATGTCTCGCCAGGCGAACCACCTCCTCGAAAGCCCGGGAGGCCGCTTCCAGTTCCCCGTCCCGGTGGTGGAGGAGGGCGGCGGCGAGGGGGACGACCTTCACTTCGGTTCCCTGTTCTTCCGCCAGGCGGAAGGCCTCGGATGCCAGGCGGCGTGCGTCCTCCGGAGCCTGGTCCAGGATCAGGAGACAGGCCGCCGTTTCCGCGAGGGCGGAGATGGCGGTGGTGGAATCGCCCTCCCGGCCCGCCTCCGCCGAAAGGAGCGCGCTTTGCTGCGCCTCGCCGTACGCGCCCCGTTGGTATTGAAGCTCCATCAGGCTCGAGTGCCCTTGGGCGACGATGTGGGGGAGCCTCCGTCTCCGGGCCTCCTCAGTCACCTCCTCCACTCGGGCCTCCAGATCCTCCGGTCGGTGATCCTCCATCCCGCGAAAGCCGTAGATTCGCAGAAGCCCCAGCTCGCGCCGCGTGCGGACCTCTCCGGACAGGGCCTCCACTTGGGCGAGCCCCCGCCGCAGCATCTCGGCCGCTTCGTCGTAGGCGAAGACCCAGAGGAAGCCTTCCGCGGCTTCGGCGTAGGCGGAAGCGGCGAGATCCGGAAGCCCTCCCCGCTCCGCATGGTGGGCGACGGCTTCCGGGGTCCGACTCTCGCCCCTCGCATCCAGGGTCGTAGCGATGCTCCGGTGGATCTGGCGTCGCACGGGCTCCGACGGATCCCCGTACGCGGCCTGGCGGAGGAGGGAGTGGGTGAAGTCGTACCGATCGCTCCCGGTGGCCCGGAGGATGCCCCGGCGCTCCAGCTCGCCCACTGCTTCGACGATCTCGGCGGCGGAGCGGTCCAGCACAGATACGAGGGTGGCAACGTCGAAGGTGCGGCCAAGAGCCGCCGCCCAGGGAAGGAGGGAGCGGGCTTCGGAACTCAGTCGTTCCAGGCGGTCCCGGAGCCCCTCGTCGATGCTGGTGGGGACGTGGTGGACACCGTCCCGGAGAGAACGGGCCAGGGCCAGAGCGAAGAGCGGGTTCCCCTCGCTGGTGGCCAGGACGGGATCGGGATCCAGCTCCGGATCCACCGCCCACACGAGCGCTTCCGTGTCCGAGGCGCTCAGCCGGTCCAGGCGGATCCGTCGGAGCCGACCGGCGGTCTCCAAGGATCGGAGGACTCGGGCGGTGGCCGATCCCCGAGAGATCTCCTCTTCCCGGGCTCCCAACGCGAAGATGAGAGGGGTGGACGCGAGCTTCCGGGCCGCGTAGTGGAGGAGGGCCGCGGAGGAAGCATCGAGCCACTGGACATCGTCCAGTACCACGAGGGCTGGCTTTCGGGCCTTCGCCAGGTGCTCCAGGAGCCGGGTGGCGGCGTCGAAGATCTGGGCCCGTTCGGTGGCGCCGCCGCGCCGGGACCGGGACCCGGGTTCGTCGAAGAAGCCGGAGAGTCCTTTCCTGATCTCTCCGTCCACTGCCGCTTCGGGAGCTTGTAGGAGCAGCTCGATCCACGGACCGTAGGGGCGGACCTCCTCCGTTTCGAAGAGCTGTCCGGCAAGCACCCATCCTCCGGAGGAGCGCACCCGGCGGACGAGCTCACGGAGGAGGCGGGTCTTTCCGACCCCGGGCTCGCCCGCCACGAGGATGACGCTTCCCGCCCCCTCGGTTCCCGCCCGCGCCACTTCCGTCGTCAGAGTCTCCACCACCGTGGATCGTCCCACCAGGGGCGGCTCATCGGCGGCGGGTTCGGACAGGTGCTCCGGCGCTGGAAGGTGGGAAAGTGACCGGACCAGCTCGTCCGGATTCGGATCGCCTCGGGGCCGATCTCCCTGCGCCGGGGACGAGCGTCGGGGAAGCATGGAGAGGCGCCGGCGGGCGGTCTCCAGCTCCTCGGAAGGGGAGACCCCGAGCTCGTCCGCGAGGGTGCGGCGGTAGCGCTCGTACAGCTCGAGGGCCTGCTGAACGCGGCCCGCGTCGGCCAGAAGCTCCATCACCGCCAGGTGCGCCTCGTCGGAGAAGGGATCCAGGGCGACTCGATCGAAGGCGTAGGGAAGAGCGGACTCGGGATCGTCGCGAAGGCGGTCTACGAGGGTCCCGTGGATGGCGAGCCTGAGGCTGCGGATGCGCTCCCGCGTTCCCAGGCACCAGGTCTCGTACTCATGGCAGCCCGGTACGTCGAGTCCTTCGATGAACTCTCCGCGGAAGGCCTCGGCGGCGTCCTTCAGGCTCCGTGTCGGGGTGGTCTCCGGGTTGTCGCCGACCAGGGATCGGATCCGGTGCAAATCCACCTCCGCCCGGTGCATCTTGAGGAGGAGCTGGTCCCGGTCCGAGCGGATCAGGTTGCGAGCGTCCCCCTCCAGCGCGGCCCGAAGCTTGTACACGGCCCACCGGAGCCCGGCCCGTGGATCATTCACCTCCGGCCAGAAGAGGCCGCAGAGGGCCGCACGGGTGTGCGCCCGTCCCGAGGTCGCGAGATAGGCCAGAAGGGCTCGCGCCTTCTTCGACGGGGGCAGCTCCAAGACGTTCCCGGCGGCCCGGGCCTCCAGAGGCCCCAGGAGGCGGATCTCCAGCTTCGCTGGCTCCATGGGCACGACCCGCTCCACGGAGAGAGGCGGATGCGGCGAGGGGGCGGTGCGAGGACGCCGGCCCGGCCGCGGTGTTCCCACTCCTCCACCCTACCATGGTTGGGGGGGGTGGGCCAGGGAAATGAGGGGCCCGACCGGTCACAGGGGGACCGCAGGTCCCTTTCCGGGGGGCGCGGGGCTTTCAGGCGTCCTCCGGCAAGCGAGGCTTGCTCGGGTGGCGGGTTAGGGATGGTGTATGGCGGGGCGCACCAGCCCCCTGGGGACGACGAGGCCGGCTCGGCTATTCCAGATAGGGTTCCACCCGTTCCAGGAGCGTCTCCCGGGTCACGAGGCCGAGGAATCGCTCCCGGATCATGCCGTCCCCATCGATGATCAGCGTGTTGGGCAGCCCGAAGGCTTCGAAGAGGCTGCGGGCCTGCCGATTCGTCCCCAGCCAAAGGGGATAGGCCGGGTCCAATTCCAGCCGGTCCGCCCAGAAGGAGAGCACCTCCTGGGATGAGCCCGAATCCACTGCCAGGCCGATGACGGTGCCCCCACGGGGCTCGATGACCCGCTGCACCTCCACCAGGTGGGGAATTTCCCGGATGCAGGGGGGACACCAGGTGCCCCAGATGTTTAGGATGACGACTCGCTCCCGGTAATCCGCCAGGGACCGCGTCGTCCCCTCCACCGTTCGGAACCCGGTGTCCGGCGCTTGCACGGGCGGGGGGCCCGCGTGGGGACCGGCCTCCTCCACCGGACCCCGAATAGCGGACCAGAAAAGGGCCGCCCCGGCCACGGCGAGCCCGCTCACGGTCACGAGGAGGGCTCGTCCACTCGTCAGCTTCATGATCCTTCCTCCCCAAGGGCCTGGGAAAGGGGACAGGGAACGGGCCCTCGCGGCGGCGTGTCGACGATCCAATTCCGCCGGAGGAGCCCCCCGTCCCGGACGTGTCTTCAGCGCTCCGCCACGTCGCCCGAGTTGATGTCGATGGTGATCATGAAGCCGTTGGTGCCCTGGTACTCGAAGGCGTCGGGCCCCAGGTGATACGACTGAACCTCGTTGGGCATCAACACGATACCCTCGTGCCGTGGGGCTCCCCAGTACTGAACGTTGTCCAGGATGACCGGTGAGTCCGACATGCGCTGGGCCACGCGTACCAGGCGGACCTCGCCGGCCTCGCCACCGCCCAACGTCGCCACGGCTTGATCGGCGGCGGCTTCCCACTCGATAGGCATCTCCTCGCCCACCTCGAAGGACGCCCACTCCACGGGGAACAGCGGAACCATGATCTCGAGAATGCCCTCCCGCTGCTCCGGCGTCACGGAGGGATCGAAGTGAACCACCGACCAGTCCATCGTGCCGTCGTCCCAACCGGTCCCCAGGTCGCCAGCCATCCAGAATCGGGCGCCCGTGAGATCGGTGGCCCCGAAATGCCCCTCGTTGACCTGCCATGCCACGTTGAACCGGCAGTAGTGCTCCGGCTCGCCATAATCCTCATGGTGGTGAGCCGCAGGCTCGGTGTTGAAGTAGCACTGGCAGAACATGGGGCAACTGCACGCTTCGATGGCCGTCATGTTCAAGCTCCACTCCTGCGTCCGTTCGCTGCCGTTCGCCAAGAGAGTGCCCGAGATCGCCGTCGCCACCAGGAGCGCGAGGACGCCTCCGCCGGTGAAGAATCGTCTGTCCATCGGAAAGACCTCCGGTCGGTGAAGGAGTGGACGTACTGGCTTCGAAAGCAGAATGGGGCGACGGCGTTGGATCGGGCGTTGAAATGGGCGTTGGTTGTGGTGCTCCCCGGCAGCACGGGGTGGGGTCAGCCTCAATCCACCCGCTCCCCCGGCGGGACGCACCCGCTCGGTGCCGCCGGGGCCGTCGGTCCTGCGCCTTGTGCCGTCATGGGTCGGATCGTCGCAGGCCACGCGGGCTCGGGCGGTCGCGAGGGGTTCACGAGCCCTTCGTCGATTGCGGCGCCGACCCGCTCGATGTTCGTGATGGGCGTGACGCAGCTATCCCCGTCGAGCTGCACGGCGAAGACGAAGGCCACCCGACCGCATGGGTGACCGCCGGGCCCGGAGACGTCGACCCACGCCCAGGCGATTCGGTCGTCGTGGGCGACCGTGTCGCAATGGTCGGCCTGGAAGGGGGGGCGCGGATCCCAGCCGGGATGCTGGAGTCCTACTGTCCGTGCCACCGCTCGGAATGAGCCCCGGTTGCCCGTCGGGGTCGGGACGACGTGGTCACGACCGCCCACGACAAGAATGCCCGGTATCTCCGCGGGCGGAGAGAGTGGATCACCCGCCATGACCGGCGCGAGCACGTAAAAGGGTACGGTCCGCTCCTCGGGGGTGCCGAGCCCCGGCGGCCGCGGCTTCAGCATCTCCGACATCCGATCGTTGCTCCAAGCGCGCTCAAGGAGAGGAGGCGTGTGGTCGGGTGGGCCATGGAGGACGGCATGGAGGGGTGCTAAGGAGGGCTCCTCCTCGCCGGGCAGGGGAGCGGTCGCGGACCCGCAGGCCAACGGCAGGACCACGAGGGCGAGGGCGGGGAACCCTGCGGACCCACAGAAACCGCGGGATCGGCGGCGCGCGCCCGCTTGTTGGGCGAAATGGTTGTGCTGGCTCATGGTGACCTCCTGGCTGACGGTGACGACCTTGCCGGGGCCGGGCCAAGGGAGTGACTCCACCCCGGTAGAGCGCGACTTCGCGCTCGGTGTGGTTACGGTCGCGAAGGCCCGTCATCGGGCCGGCACTGAGCCGTCAAGGGGGCGTCAGCTCCGATGCCGCCGGGGGCTAGCACCTACGGGGAAAGGGAGTTGTGGGATGACATCGTGGCGGATTCGGGCGCGCGTCGGCGGCATCGCCCGCGAGCCCGACGCGGCCCCCGCCCGGTCGGGGGGGGGAGCTCCACGCTCCGGCTCAGGACTCGCCCAGCCCCCTCCGGAGCCCGTCGAGCTCCCGGCGCATCTCCGTCACGAGATTGCGGAAGCGGGGGTCGCCCCTGAGGTCCCGCACCACCGGGTCCCGCTCCAACCAGTAGATCCCGACCCGGGGAGGATCCTCGACCCACCGCATTCCGCTCCGCCAGTGGTCGCGGATCACGTCGAGGACCTCTTCGGTGGTTCCGGCGAGCAACCGCCGGGTCAGGAGGGCGAGGGGCGGGATGGGGATCCCGGCCTCCTCCCAGCTGGACAACAGGTCGTCGGTTTCGCGGAAGTGCTCCCGTGCCCGATCCTGCTCTCCGAGCCAGTGGGCGAACAGAGCTCGGAAGTTTTGGCCCGCGGGGGAGTCGCCCACCGGGCTCCCCGCGAGGAAGACCTCCGCCTCCCGGTACCTTCCCCGGTCGGCCTGGTATCGGGCCATGACGAAGTGGGTCCCGGGATGGTCGTCGGCCACGGCCAGGAGCGAGGCCATGAGGGTGTCGGCGTCGGCTTCCTCACCTCGCAGCAGGTGCACCTGGGCCCGGAGGTAGCTCGCCTCGGGGTTGTCGGGCGCCAGCCGCACGGCCCGATCGAACTTCGCCTCAGCGCGGCCCAAGTCGCCCAGGTCGAAGAGGTAGCTGCCCAGGCGCCAGAGACGCTCGGCGGAGAGGGGATCCACCGCCACGGCCCGGCGCTGCCATCGCGCCGCGTCGTCCAGGCTCCCCTTCAACGCCGCCAGGCGGGCCATCCCCCTCCATGGCATCCGCTTGGTTCGGGTCTGCCGCCAGAGCCCGGCGAAATGCCACCTCCGCCGACCCGAGCGCTCCGGAGAACAGGTGTCCGAAGCCCAGCTCGGTGGCCGCTTCCGCCAGCTCTGGGGCGAGCTCCATCGCCCGCGCGCCGTAATGGAGGATCGAGTCCCGGCGGACCGGTACGGCCGGGAGGGCCACGTGTCGGCGGAAGGCCTGGGCGATGCCCGCGTACGCCCGGGCGTAGTCCGGGTCGAGCTCCAGCGCCCGGCGGAAGAAGCCCATGGCGAGCGGGTATTTCCGAAGGTCGGCTTCGCCCGGGCGGTTCAGGTACTCACGACCCCGGAGGAGCAGGTCGTACGCGTCGGGATGGGGGGTTTCCGCCGCAGCCAGCTCCTCCCGGACACCGGGCAGGAGTCTCCGTTCGAGGGCCTCGGCGATGCGTGCGGCGATCTCGCTCTGGACCTCGAAAACGTCCGTGACCTCCCGCACACCACGGTCGTACGCCTCGGCCCATAGATGGGTGTCGGCCCTCGCATCGATGAGCTGGGCGGTGATCCGCACCAAATCGCCCTCCCGGCGGACGGTTCCCTCGAGCAGAAGCTCCACTCCGAGCTCCTCACCGATCTCGGGGCTCGAGAGCGTGGTCCCCTTGTACCGCATCGCCGATGTGCGCGAGATGATGTGCAGCCCCTGGACACGGGACAAGGCGGTGAGGAGATCCTCGGTGATCCCGTCCGCGAAGTACTCCTG
>SKSR01000125.1 GCA_007122885.1 Gemmatimonadota bacterium | reverse complement strand
TCCGGCAGGTGCTGCTTCAGGCGCTTCGCCGGACCGCGGCCCTCAGGGCGCCACCCGATGCGGCTCCGGCCTGACGACGAGCCCTCGAGCCTCTGCACGACCCGGCCGAAACCCCTCGGTCCTGGAACCGATGTCTCTTCGGAAGGGAACTCGGTCCTCTCGGCCCCGCCGCAAGCTGGGTCGAGGCCCCGATCGGTCGCGGATCGGACGCCGAAACTCGACTCTCGGCACCGATAGATGCTCAATAGTCGCTCTCAGTCTCTTTGTGCAGGATCCGGGTTGAAGACGCCCAGGAGCGCGTCGGAGAGCGTTACCGCCTGGAGAAGCCCGCCTGTGAACTGGATGACGCTCAGGTCCAGGACCGTGATCGCCACCACCATCCCTCCCAGGATTCCCACGAAGCCGGCGTAAATGGTCAGAAGGGGCATGGTCACCAGGATCCCCAGGACCCGTGGCACGACCAGATGGTCGACCGGAGAGATCCCCAGGGTCCGGTAGGCGTCGATCTCTTCCGTGATCTTCATGCTGCCCAGTTCCGCCGCGAAGCCGGCCCCGGTCCGGCCGGCCATGATGATGCCCGTCATGAGGGACGCCATCTCCCTCAACATCTTGTAGCCCACCAGGTACGACACGAAGTAGCCCGCCCCAAACCGGCGCAGAACGACCGCCCCGAGAAAGGAGATGATCATTCCAACCAAAAAGGCGATGAGGGTCACGATGGGGAGCGCACCCGAGCTGTTCGACTGCACGACGACCCAAAAGTCCCGCCAGCGCATTCTCAGCCGGCACAGAATCAGGCGGACGAAGCTGTGGGTGACCTCCCCCAGGAATGCGATGGCCGCCAGGAGGCCGTCCCAGGCGGCAATGCCCCGGGTTCCGGTGGCACTGACGACGGAACCCTCTGCCGTGGCTTGTTCCATCTCCTGTTCGGGGACGGCCTGGACGAGCTTGAGAAGACGCGTGATGTTCTCGGGCAGGCCTTCTTCCCTGAACTCGAGCCCATGGCTGTCGCAGCAGATCAGCCCCTGCCGCAGAAAGGTGAAGAGACTGCTGTCCCACGCGCCCAGCTTCGACGTCTCGAACCCCATGGCGCGGGCGGTGGGCCCCGGCGGCTGCTCTTCCAGGAGTCGATCGAAGCGCGGCGTCGGGCTGTCGAGCTTCCAATCGCCGGGACAGTCCGGCGATGAGCAGTTCGTCCTTCTGGCGAAGCTCTACCTGCATCGGAGCCGCCTCCTGAAAGCGCCCTGCACTGCCCCGGGACCGTGTCCCAAACCCCGGGGCGACGCATCGTCAACTGAGATATCGCCACAACCCGAGGAGGCCGACGCCTCCGCCGGCGATCATGATGACGGTGCCTGCATCACCGCCGATGATGGCTCCTACGAGAAGCCCCGCTCCACCCACGCCCATGAGCGCGACGTTCTGGCGGTTGGATTGGACCGCGAAGGCCGACGGGGCGTCAAGCGCCATCCGAGGGGCAGGTGCGGCAAAGTCCAAACTGGTGAGGGTCGGACCCGGGATCAGGACCGTCCGTGCGGAATCGGCTACAGCCGTGACCACCTCGGATTCAGCCTGGGCGAGCGGGCTCTCCTCCGCGGACACGGGAACGGCGAAGGCGACAGCCGCTGCAAGCATGAAAGATGCTCCAAGCACATGTGACATGGGATTCTCCTGGCGTGCATGCAAAAGCTCGATATGAGCCCCTCAGTGGATCCGCCGCGCTCATGGCCCTAGTGTGGTGTCGCAGAAGTCCCGTGAAGCACCGAGAGCGTCGAAGCGCCGCTCCAGCGAGGCGCGACGATGAGGCATAGCAGCGCTACGTCGAGGAGGAGCAACACAGCTGGAGCGGATGCAGCGGCGCTCAAATGCCACGGGACTTCTGCGACACTACACTAGCCGGTCGAGAAGATCGCCACCTCGACTCGTCGGTTTTGGCTCCGGCCGGCGTCCGTATCGTTCGTGGCGATGGGCTCGTTCTCCCCGGCGCCGAGGGTATTGAGCCGCGCTTGGGCGAGGCCGTTGGCGGCGATGAAGTCCGCTGCGGACCGGGCGCGGCGCTCGGAGAGGGACTGGTTGTACGAGGCAGCCCCCACGGAATCCGTATGACCGACCACCAGGACCGTGGTGTTCGGGTACTGCACGAGGCTCTCGGCGAATCGGATCAGATTCGCCTGCGCTTCCGGATGGAGCTGATCCGAGTCGAAGGGGAACAGAAGGCCGTCGGGGAAGGTCACGGCGATCCCTTCGCCGATCCGCTGTATGTGAGCCCCGGGAAGGGCGTACGCCAGCTCTTCCGCCTGCTGATCCATCTGGTTTCCGACGATCATGCCCGCGGCACCTCCCAACGTCGCGCCGATGATGGCTCCACGGACGGTGGATCCGGTCTGGCTGCCCACCGTAGCGCCTACGGCTGCGCCCGTGCCCGCTCCCACGGCCGTTCCCCTGGCCTGGTTGCTCCAGCCGCAGCCCGCGGTGACGGCGACGGCGAGGGTGAAGATGGACAGTCCGCGGACGATCCTTTTCGTGGACCTTTCCGGCACGGGAGAAAGAACCGTTTCGGTCCTTCGCCCGGATGGGTCGCCTGATTTCCTTCGGTTCATGGAGGTCCTCTGTATTCTGAAGGGGCTTTGGGTGAGGTATTCCCCGGAAGAAACCCGGCGCGGGTTCCCGCACGAGGCTGTGCATCTCTGGGGCGTGTAGGCTCCTGGAAGAGCTAGAAGGGGCCGACCGCTTCGACTCGAGTCAGCTCGTTCCCGAATCGGAAAGCTCGCGGAAGGGGCGCCGGCCTTGTATCAACCGATGGAGTGAAAGGAGAGGGATGGACCGCAGGTGACTTGGAGTCACTCGAATGGGGTAGGAGCCTGTCCATTTGGGGGAGGCGTGGCCGGCAGGAGGACTACCGGCAACTCCGGCACCCTTCCCCGCGGAGCTGAGGCCCGCCCCGCGAGTCGCTACGCCTTCGGACTTGGGTATGGAGCAACGGTCACTGCGGTGGGCTGGCCCTTCGGAGCACTCAAAGGTCTTCCAGCTGATCCTCGGCCGCCACCAGCATCGGAACCGTTACCACAAATCCGACGCCCAGGGCTTTCAATTCGGCTTCGAGCTTCCGGTTGATCTCCTGGTCCCCCTCGGGGCTGGCGCTCACGATCAGCACATGGGTTACCTGCGGCTCCGTGACCAACCGGGCCGACCAGGTTCGGGCCTCGCGCTTCGCCTCACTGTTTTGCCGGTCCAGGAGTCCTCGGACCGTCGTCATCAGGTCCTCGCGGTGGGGCGGAACCATCTCGTATCCGTACGCCCATAGGGTCTTCCCGGTGGGGTGTGTCTCTTCTCCGTCGCTCCGTATCTTCGCCATCATCATGCTGTCCCTCAGAAAGCCCGAACTTGCATAGGGTGCCGACTCGGGCCTCAGGATCGCGGGTGTCCAGGGGGGTCGCTCCCCCTGTGAGCAAAGAGCGCTCACGCCGTGATACGGACGCTAACGGAACCCTCAGGGGACAGGTATCGCCCAGACGTGTGAGGGTCGGGGGAGGGTCGGCTATCGAATCGGGCGACCCATCCCCTGGTTCGAACCAATCACCAAGGGGGCCCTCTCCAGCCATTGATGGGGTACACCCCCTCGTTCAAGGAAGGCGACCCACCCCTCGATGACCAAGGACGTGCCCCGATGAGCTGGACCACAACGAACCCCGCCACCGGAGAGAGCCTCGACGAGTATCCGGAGATGAGCGGAAAAGAGGTGGAGGAGATCCTTGAGGCCGCTCACCGGGCCCATCGAACTTGGCGCTCCACCGGGTTCCCTGAGCGCGCCCGTAAGATGATGCGGGCCGGCGAGATCCTACGCGAGCGATCGGAGGAGTACGCCCGGCTCATGACCCGGGAGATGGGGAAGCCCCTCACGGAGGCTCGGGGCGAGGTGGAGAAGTGCGCCTGGGTGTGCGAATACTACGCCGAGAGTGCGGAGAAACAGCTCGCCTCCGAGCCCGTGGACACTCCGGAAACGGAGGCCTCCACCTATGTGGCCTTCCAGCCCATCGGCCTGGTGCTGGCCATCATGCCATGGAACTTCCCCTTCTGGCAGGTCTTTCGGTTCGCGGCACCGAACCTCATGGCGGGAAACGGCGGGATCCTGAAGCACGCGCCCAATGTGCCGGGATGCGCCCTGGCCATCGAGGAGGTCTTCCATGACGCGGGGTTCCCCCCCGAGCTCTTCCGCTCGGTGATGGTGGATCTGGATCTCACGGGCCGGATCATCGAGCATCCCCTGGTGCGCGGCGTGACGCTCACCGGGAGCGTGGGGGCGGGAAAGGCCGTGGCCGCCCAGGCCGGGGGCAAGCTCAAGAAGACGGTGCTGGAGCTCGGCGGGAGCGACCCATACATCATTCTGGAGGACGCGGACCTGGACGCCACGGTGGAAACCTGTGTCGCGAGCCGGATGCTCAACTCAGGCCAGAGCTGCATCGCGGCCAAGCGGTTCCTGGTGGTGGAGCCGCTACGGGAAGAGTTCGAGCGGCGAATGGTGGAACGCATGAGCCGGGCGGTCATGGGCAACCCCATGGACGAGGCCACGACCCTCGGCCCCCAGGCCCGGCCGGACCTCCGGGACGAGCTCCACCGACAGGTCAGAGAGAGCGTGGGGGCAGGGGCCCGCCTCCTCCTGGGAGGCGAGCTTCCCGAGGGTCCCGGGGCCTTCTATCCCGCCACCGTCCTCGCCGATGTGGAGCCCGGAATGCCGGCCTACGATGAGGAGCTCTTCGGGCCGGTGGCGAGCATCATCGGGGTAGCGGATGAGGAAGAGGCGATCCGGGTCGCCAACGACACCCCCTTCGGGCTCGGCGGTGCCGTCTTCACGAGCGACCGGGAGCGCGGGGAGCGGCTGGCCGTCGAGGAGCTGGACGCCGGCGCTTGCTTCGTGAACGCCTTCGTACGCTCGGACCCCCGCCTTCCCTTTGGGGGCGTGAAGGAGAGCGGTTACGGCCGCGAGCTTTCCCCGTTCGGGATACGGGAGTTCGTGAACATCAAAACGGTCTGGGTCGAGTAGCCCTTCTTCCGGGACAAGATGTCCCGGAAGGGGCGTGGTGGGTCGGGGTCCCGAGGGCACGAAGCGCTACCTCCTGTTATCTTTTCCTTGTTCGAGGTGTCTTCCGTTGGTCCATCGTTGGCCCATCCTCCAGCCGACCCAACCATGACCGATAACGAAAAGCTCCTGGCCCGCCGTGCCGCGGTGGTTCCCCATGGCATACCCAGAGTCACCACCGCCACCGCCGTCCGGGGCCGCGGGGCCGTCATCACTGACGCCGAAGGAAACGAGCTCCTGGACTTCGCCGGAGGCATCGGGGTCATGAATGCCGGCCACTGTCAGAAGACGGTGGTGGAAGCCATCACCCGCCAGGCCGGCGAGCTCCTCCACACCTGTTTCCACGTGGCCACCTATGAGCCCTACGTGGAGTTGGCTGAAAAGCTGGCCCACCTCCTTCCCCACGGGGACCACACGAAGGTCCTCCTCGTCAACTCCGGGGCCGAGGCGGTGGAGAACGCAGTGAAGATCGCCCGGCAGGCCACGGGTCGACCCGGAGTCATCTGCTTTTCGGAGGGCTTCCACGGCCGCACGCTCATGGGGATGTCCCTCACCTCGAAGGTGACGTACAAGAAGGGGTGCGGCCCCTTCGCTCCGGAGATCTACCGGGTTCCCTTTCCCAATCACCGACTCCGGGGCGACGGGCTGGAGATGGAGGCCTTCGTGGAACGGGAGCTGGCCCGCCTCCGGGAGTCCTTCAGCACGCTGGTGGCGTCCCAGGACGTGGCCGCCATCATCATCGAGCCGGTGCAGGGGGAAGGGGGATTCGTCCAGACGCCTCCTGGATACCTCCAGGGTCTCCGGGAGATCTGCGACGAGGAAGGGATCGTCCTCATCTTCGATGAGGTGCAGACCGGGTTCTGCCGGACCGGACAGTGGTCCGCCTACGAGCACTTCGGGGTTCTCCCCGACCTCTCGACCTGGGCCAAGTCCATGGGCGGAGGGCTTCCCATCGGTGCAGTGGTAGGACGGGCCGAGGTGATGGACGGCGCTCAGCCTGGAACCATCGGGGGCACGTACGGAGGGAATCCCGTGGCCTGCGCGTCGGCCCTGGCCACCATCCAGCTCATGGAAGAGTTGGACCTGAACAGCCGGGCCACCCGGATCGGTGAAACCATCCGTCGCCGCTTCGAGGCCCTGGCCGAGCGCTCCAGTGCCGTCGGTGAGGTCCGGGGCCTGGGGGCCATGATGGCGATGGAGTTGGTGGAGGAAGGGGACCCACACCGGCCCGCCGGTGCGCTGGCGCGGGAGGTGACGGAGGCCTGCCTCGAGGAAGGGGTCCTCGTGATCACGGCCGGCACCGACGGAAACGTGATCCGGATCCTGAGCCCCCTGGTGATCACCGATGAGGAGCTGGATCGCGGCCTGAGCGTCATCGAGGACGCGGTGCTCCGCCTTTCGGAGGCCCGGCACGGCACCCATGCCGGCAACAGACCCGGGGCGGTGGAGGCCAGTCCCGAGGAACAGGTCCCCGGGTGAGGCCCATTGGGGTGGCGGGACTCCAACTCCGCATCTCGGGAGTAGAAAGCAACCTCCAGTACCTGTCCAGGAAGCTCGACCACCTGATGGCGGTCTTCCCCTGGGTCGAGATGGTGGTGTTCAGCGAGCTGGCCACCTATGGACCCTCGACGGCTCAGGCCGAACCTCTGCCCGGCCCCACGGAGGACGCTTTCGGAAAGATGGCCCGAAAGCATCGCCTCTGGCTCGTCAACGGATCGCTCTACGAAAGACGAAGGGGGAAGATCTACAACACCGCCTCGGTGCTGAACCCCGAGGGTGAAGTGGTGGGACGCCATCGGAAGCTCTTCCCCTTCACTCCCTATGAACAGGGGGTCGAGGCGGGCGAGGAGTTTCTGGTCTTCGACGTCCCGGAGGTGGGCCGCTTCGGAGTCTCCATCTGCTATGACGCATGGGTGCCGGAGACCTCCCGGATGCTGGCCGCCATGGGAGCCGAGGTCATTCTGCACCCCTCCCTCACGGGAACCGTGGACCGGGACGTTGAACTGGCTATCGCCCGGAGCACGGCGGCCACGAACCAGTGCTACTTCGTGGACATCAACGGGCTGGGGGCCGGCGGGGTGGGGAAGTCGATCCTGGTGGGGCCTCATGGAAGAATTCTTCACCAGGCAGGATCCGACGAAGAGTTGATCACTGCGGAGCTCGATTTGGAGCGGGTCCGTCGGTCCCGGGAACGGGGCATGCGTAGCCTGGGCCAACCCCTCAAGAGCTTCCGTGACCGTAGGGTCCGTTTCAGCGTGTACGACCGCCGGTGGAAGGGAGGGGACGAGTACCTGGATAGCCTGGGGTCCTTGGAGAAGCCCGGCCGAGCTTCCGAGGCCGGAGGAGCGGGAGAGCCCGAACCATCGGAATGATGTCCAACCTCTGGACTAGGGTGAAGGACATGATCGGAGACAGGAGCCGAGGACGAGGAACCGCCGGCAACGAGGGGCCCACTCTGGGCAAGCATCCTGATTCGGGGCCCGGCGCGGGGTCGCAGGCCTCCTCCGGACTTGGGGAGCGCTCCGCCCGCATGCAGCACAATGCGACGCGCATGCGCATGGAAGCCTGGAACCTCCTCCGCGATCACGCCCAACGCCTCGCCGTGGCCCACCGGACGGGAGAAGACACCTCCCCGTGGAAGAAGGAGGTCGCTCGGGAGTTGGAGGCTCTTCGGCCCTTCGAGTCCCACTGGGCCTTCCCCGGCCTCCGGGGGTTCGAGAAGCTGTCCGCGTTCTTCCAGAAGGGAGCCCATGACGCATTCGCCCAGCAGACCGGCCGGGTCGTCGAACTCCTGACCAAGGACTCCTACCGTCGGATGGATCTCTCCACCACCCGCCTAAGTGAGTACGCGGACCTGGTGAACGTGTCCACGGTTCTGGAGCACGTCCAGAGTGATACGGATACGGAGGAGCGGCACTACTTCGAGGTGCTGGTGGTGGACGAGCTCACACCCAAGCAGGAATCGGAGCTGAGACGACAACTCCGCGCCCTCAGGTCTCCCGAGGACGAATGCATCTATGAACTGGTGGTGGCCCCCTCGTTCGAGGACGCCATGGCGGCGGTCCTCCTGAACAAGGACATCCAGAGCGTGGTGGTCCGCTACGTCTTCCCCTTCCGATCCACGGGAGCCGGGCTTTCCCTGGTCCCCGAAGCGGAGGCCCTCCTGGCGGAAGACCTGAACTCGCTGGCCTCCCTGCTAGGGAGCGTGCGAAGCCGACGGCTGGGCCGTGTTCTGAAGCACTTCCGCCCGGAGCTGGACATCTTCCTGGTCACAGACTCTCCTCTGGAACGAGTGGCTGGCGAGGAGACCGAGGACTTCGACCGCCTATTCCACCGGCAGGACTACTACCGGGAGCTCCACCTCAGCATCCTGAAGGGGATCGGGGAGCGGACCGAGACCCCCTTCCTCACCGCCCTCCAACGCTATAGCCGTAAACCCACCGGCGTCTTCCACGCCCTCCCCATCGGGCAGGGAAAGTCCATCCTCAAGTCCCACTGGATCCGGGACAAGGCCTCCTTCTTCGGGCCCAGCGGCTTCATGGGTGAGACCTCGGCCACCACCGGGGGACTGGATTCCCTCCTCCAGCCGCATGGCCCCCTGAAGCGAGCTCAGGAACTGGCCGCCCGTGCCTTCGGAGCCCGGAAGACCTACTTCGTGACCAACGGCACGTCCACGGCGAACAAGATCGTCATGCAGGGGCTCATCCGGCCCGGCGACATCGTGCTCCTGGCCCATGATTGCCACAAGTCACACCCTTATGCGGTGATCATGAGCGGGGCCATGCCGGTGTACCTGGACGCGTACCCGCTCTCCGAGCTCTCCATGTACGGAGGGGTCCCTCTCACGGAAATCAAAGAGCGACTCTTGGAGCTTCGGAGTGCCGGGAAGCTGGACCGAGTGAAGATGCTTCTCCTGACCAACATCACCTTCGACGGCATCACCTACGATCCGGAGCGGGTTATGGAGGAGGTGTTGGCCATCAAGCCGGACATGGTTTTCGTCTGGGACGAGGCCTGGTTCGGATACGGACGCTTCCATCCGGTGCTTCGGGGCCGAACCGGCATGGAGGTGGCCCGCCGTCTCAAGGCCCGTCTACGCAGCGAAGAGTACCGGGAAGAATACCGGGCATGGCGAGCCGACTTCCAGGGTCGGGACCCAGAGGACGATGAGACTTGGATCGGGCAGCGCCTCCTCCCTGATCCGGATCAGGCCAGGGTCCGAGTCTACGCCACCCAGTCCACCCATAAGACCCTCACCGCGCTGCGGCAGGGCTCCATGATCCACATCCGGGACGAGGACTTCGATCAGAAGGTCAGCGCCGCCTTCGAAGAGGCGTACATGACCCACACCTCCACCTCGCCCAACTACCCCATCTTGGCCTCGCTGGACATGGGACGCCGTCAGGTGGAGTTGGAGGGATTCGCCCTGGTGCAGGAGAGCGTGGACATCGCCATGACCCTGAGGGAGCGAATCCATTCCGACCCGCTCCTGCGGCGGTACTTCCGTGTGGTAGGGCCCGGAGAGATGATCCCGGAGGAGTATCGCCCCTCGGGTCTGAACTACTATTTCGACTCCGAGTCGGGATGGGCGAGGCTGACTCCGTCCTGGCGAGCCGACGAATTCACCCTGGATCCCACCCGCATCACGCTCCAAGTGGGAAGAACGGGCATGGACGGGGATGAGTTCAAACAGATGCTCATGGAGCGCTACTCCATCCAGGTGAACAAGACCTCCCGGAACACGGTCCTCTTCCTGACCCACATCGGCACCACCCCGGCTACCGCCGCTCACCTGGTACGGACCCTGACACAGGTCGCGAAAGATCTGGACGAGAAGGTGGCCCATCAGAGCCAGACCTCCGCCCGCCTGCACCGGGAACGGGTCGCCTCCCTGACTGAGCCGCCCCCCCCACTTCCCAACTTCAGCCGGTTCCATGGAGCCTTTCTCCCTCATCCGGAGAGCTTGACCCCGGAGGGGGACATGCGGATGGCCTTCTTCCTGTCCTACGATGCGGACGCCTGTGACCACGTGCCGCTGGACGGTGCCGTGGTGGACCGGGTGGCCGCCGGAGAGGAGATCGTGTCGGCCTCCTTCGTCACCCCCTATCCCCCAGGATTTCCCGTCCTGGTGCCCGGGCAGGTCATGAGCCCAGAGATCCTCTCCTACCTGAGGGCGCTGGACGTGAAGGAAATCCACGGGTACCGCCCCGAATTCGGCCTCCGGATCTTCCGGTCCGAGGTGGTGCGGGAGCTTCAGAAGGCGCGGGCCGGGAGGACTTCGTTGCGGGAGGAGCAAGACAGGGCCGTCGCCCAACCATCCTCCGACGCACGCGCCGACCCCACCGCCGAGCCGAAGGGAAGACCAAGCGCCGCGGACGAGCTCACGCAATCACAAGGGAACTGACCATGCCGGACGCACAAAACGAGGACCGGGCCGCTCAATCCAGTGGACCCAAGGCGAAGGACGGAAACTCCCGGGCTCACGGACCCGGGGACCGTCCCGTCCTGAAAGGAGTCTCCGACATTCGGCGCTACTTCTTCCGAAACCAGAGCCCCACCTACTTCATCAGCGCCACGAATTTCAACCTGCTGGGAATGGACGAGTGGGTCAGGAACTTCCACTTCATCAACTACATCGACTGCTTCGACGGGAAACACCCTCACGTCTTCGTCCCGTCGCAAAAGCCGCACCAGGAGTTCACCTGCATCGAGGACATCAACAACTACCTCCTGGAGCACAAGGAGGTGGTGGATTTCCTGGAGGCACGGGGGTCGGGGGGGAAGGCCATCTTCCTCTTCTTCGACGAGGAGACGGAGCGGCTCTGCAGCGAGCTGGGGCTGGACGTCTGCTTCCCGCCGGCCGAGCTGCGCCGTGAGGTGGACGACAAGATTTCGGCCACGCGGATCGCCGACCGGGCCGGCGTACCCTCCGTGCCCAACGTTCTGAGCAAGGTGGACAGCTATGAGCACCTCCGGGAGGTAGCGAGCGAGTTGGGTGATGACCTGGTGATCCAAACCGCCTTCGGGGACTCTGGCCACACCACCTTCTTCATATCCGACGAGGACGATTGGAACCGGCACGCCGATGAAATCACCGATAAGGGCGAGGTGAAGGTGATGAAGCGGATCCGATGCCGTGGTTCGGCGCTGGAGGCCTGCGTGACCCGGCACGGTACCATCGTGGGTCCCCTCATGACCGAGTTGGTGGGCTTCCCCGAGCTCACCCCCTACCGGGGCGGCTGGTGCGGGAACGAGGTCTTCGCCGAGGCCTTTCCCCATGGGGTTCGGCAGCGGGCCCGGGACGCCACGGTGAGTTTCGGTGAAGAGCTCCGAAAGATGGGATACCGGGGCTACTTCGAGCTCGACTTCCTGACGGATCTGGACACCGATGAGGTCTATCTGGGTGAGGTGAACCCGCGCATCACCGGGGCCAGCGCCATGACGAATCTGGCCTCCTTCGCACACGCCGACGCCCCCCTCTTCCTCTTTCATCTCCTGGAATGGTCGGATGTGGAGTTCGAGTTGGATGTGGACGCGTTGAATGCACGGTGGGCCGCTCCCGAAAACATCGACTCCTGGGGCCAGCTCGTGATCAAGCACACGGAGGACACGGTGGAGCACATCACCCAGGCTCCCCGTTCCGGCGTCTGGGAGATGACGGATTCCGGCCACATTGAGTTCCTACGGGTCCAGACCCACCGCCGCACCGTGGAGCGGGAGAACCGTGGGTTCTTCCTCCGGATCAGCAAGGAGGGGGACTACCGCTACAAGGGCGCCGACCTGGGAATCCTCCTCACCCCCGGCCGACTCATGACCGACGAGCACGAGCTGAACGACCGAGCTCGGGCCTGGATCGAGGGGATTCAGGCGCAGTACGACTCCGTCCAGGTGGATCCGGAGGACGAGCCTGCCGTCGCCCACGTCACGGAGGTGGGCAATTTCAAGATCCTCTGAGCGGGCCCTGCCCAAAATGCCGCCCGCTCTTGGGGGCGCACCGTCCGCCCGGGTCAAGCCCCAGGCCACCAGCATCGTCTTTACGGCGGTGGACGAGACCTCACCCGGCGAGAAGTGGCAGGCTCTATTCCGCCGTTTCTGGCCGGCGTACCGGAGCTGGTATCTCCGGGAGGGCGCGACGGCTCGGCCAGGATACCTCACCTGCCGAAGTGCCCTGCGGAGCTACATGCCCGAGCTGGAACCCACCTACGACCGACTGGTGGAGCTGGCCGGAGGCGGCGACCTGGCCGCCCGATTCCTGAGCCTCTACCGGCCGCCTCCCTTTCTGACGGCCTGCTCCCAGGGGGTCTGGCAAGGCAAGGAGCCCGCCCTCGTCCGGAACTACGACTACGATCCCACCCTCTGCGAGGGAGTCACCCTGAAGAGCCGCTGGAATGACCGAGGGGTAATCGCCATGTCGGATTGTATATGGGGAGCGCTGGACGGGATCAACGATGCGGGGCTCGCCGCCTCCCTGGCCTTCGGGGGCCGGCGGGCGGTGGGCGACGGCTTCGGGATGCCCCTCATCCTCCGTTACGTGTTGGAGGTGTGCGAAACCACGGAGGAAGCCGTGAAGGTCCTCCAACGCGTGCCCACGCACATGGCCTATAACGTCACCGTGGTGGATCGCTCCGGCGCCTTCGCCACCCTCTTCCTCTCGCCGGACCGGGCTCCCATCGTGACCCGGCGGCCGCTGGCCACCAACCACCAGCGCCGGGTCGAGTGGAAGGAGTACGCCGGAGCCACCGCCAGTCTGGAGCGTGAGCGGTATCTGGGGGAAC
>SKSR01000138.1 GCA_007122885.1 Gemmatimonadota bacterium | reverse complement strand
CGCCCTCCGGATCCTGGAGGACGAATCGGTGGAGGGTGGGCTCCTGGACATCTCACTGGGGGGGACGCTGAGCACTCCCGTGGCGGCCCGGCTACAGGAAATGGACCGCCCCTTCGTCTTTCTCACCGCCATGGCGGACCTGGCCATTCTGCCCGAGGAGTACCGAGGAGCCGTCATCATCCAGAAGCCCGTAGTGGAGGCGGATCTCCACCGGGCGTTGAAGGAAGCCGGCCTTTGATCTGACGAACGGGTCCGTGGGCGTTGGCACGCCTTCTGCACTTGGTCGTGACCTCACGCAAACTCCTTCCTCGTGAGGTTGCCATGGAACGCGCGCCCTCGGATCGCCGATGTCCATCCGTCCGGAGCCACCTCCGGTCCGGCCGTTCCCGCCCTCCCCGGCGCCCCCCTGGAAAGCCGGAGCGGCGTTCCCAATCCGCGAACTCGGCCGACGACGGCTCGTCCCATGACCGTCTCGAACAGGCCCCCTCGTTGTCCGATTCCAGGTCTCGGACCGCCACGATCTTCCTGAACCCGAAGCTCCGCGTCGATAGCCTCACAGCGGGCACGTGGAACCTCCTGGGAATCGACCCGACGACCACCACCCCCTCCGTTACCGAGATCTCCCAGCAGCTCCAGGTGGGCCGCGCGGAGTTCGAGGCCATGCTGAGACGGTCGGTGGAACGGGAGGAGTCCGTCTCGTGGGTGATCCAGCGCCAGAGGCCCCTTCCGCCTCTCCTGGCGGAGGTGCAACCGTGCATCACCCCGTCCCAGGCCCCCACCGGGGTCGTGATCGCGCTCACCGAGCTGTCCGCGGGCCGCTTCCCCCAGTCGGAAGAAGACACGGCGGGCGAACGGCTCCGTTCCAGGGAGGTGGACCACCGACTGAAAAACTTGTTCGAAGTGGTGCTGGGCCTTCTCGAGCTAACACGGACCAGCTTTCCCGAGCCTCCGAACGAGTTCGCGTCCATCCTCGGCTCCCGGGTCCGCGCTCTGGCCCGGGCCGAGGAAGCGTTACGGAATGTGGAGGGTGTGGGAGTCGGCCTGCAGGAGTTGGCGCGGAAGGCGCTGGAGCCTTTTCAGGCCGGAGGTCGGATCCAGATGGAAGGG
This sequence comes from Gemmatimonadota bacterium, assembly GCA_007122885.1. Lineage (GTDB taxonomy): Bacteria > Gemmatimonadota > Gemmatimonadetes > Longimicrobiales > Gaopeijiaceae > SKSR01. The sequence continues at coordinate 11,776 of SKSR01000138.1, read as the reverse complement.
CCGAAGCTGGAGCTTTCTCCGAACGCCGTCTGGTCCGTGGGGGTCGCCCTCAACGAGCTGGCTACGAACGCCGTTCGGTACGGGGCCCTCTCCGACACCCGGGGCCGGGTGCGCCTGGAGTGGCGACCGGAACGGAACGGGGAGATCCGGATCGAGTGGACGGAATTCGACGGTCCCCGGGTGACCGCTCCCGACCGGACCGGCTTCGGCCGACTGCTCATCGAGGAAGGCCTTCGCCAAGAGACCGGTGGTGAGGCCCGGATGCACTTTCTCCCCGAAGGGATCCGCTGCGAGCTGGTCATTCCTCGGAGGGAGGACGCGACTTGAGGTCACCCGGGACCGACCAGGTGCCGGAAATGGTGGGGCCCAACAAGCCCTTTCTGTGGGCCCCTCCCCACAACAGGTGCAGCATGGATGTCCGAATCCGAAGGGTCGGGCAGAAGGGACCCGATCCTTCCCAGGCAACCCAAACCGCGCCGATTCCTCACGGGAAGAGTCCATGGCGGTTGCAGGCCTCCACCTTGCACGGGGGCAGGAAGGGGGCGGGCCGGAACCGGACCCGGAACGGAAGGAAGTCCGGGACCGGAGGGCCCCTCCTTGGACGACGAAGAACGTTGCTGGCGACCGGGTATCCCACGAACACGTGCACCGGGAAGAGGCCGGGATGGGGAGATGAGCATGGCCCGTAGAGAGAACGACACTTCAGGGCGGTCTCTGGCGGGCCAGCAGATCAGCGTGGAGTGGGCGGATTCGTACGAGCTTTCGGAGGAGATACGGGGACTTTTTCGGGAGGAAGGGAGGGAGGAAGTCTTTGAGAAATTGAGCCGCATCTATCCCGTCGTTCGCAAGATGGGCGGCGGAAGCGTCGTGGGACGGGATCCATCGCGATCCCCCGTCATCCACACCCCCCTTTTCGCGCGGACCTTCCGCTCCGGAGAACGGCTGTTTCGCGGGGCACTCCTAGGGGGCATGGTGGTCAGAGAGAGGTATCAGGACTTCTGGACGCCGGTGGCGTTCCTGAGACGAGCGCTGGAACTCCCCGCCATCCAACACGAATTCGACTTCCTGTACGCCGACCCGGGGGAGAACGGAGCGGCCCTGGTCCGGGCCGCCACCTTCGAGTTGAAGGGATCCCTCCAACTCTACTTCTTCCCCTTGGTACCCGGATGGTCCGCCCAGCTTCGGCGCCGATTCCCGGTTGAGGAGCTCGCATCGGAGCGGATCCCGTGGCGGGAAGGTAAGCAGCACCTGGAAGGTGGCAACGGCCTGGACTCGGGGGGAGCCTTTCAAGCCCTCCGGCCCTTCGATCTCTGTCAGAGCTGGCTCGGGGCCAACGAGCGAGAAAAAGACACGGAATTGCTTCTCCTCAGGCCCCCGTCGACGCCGACTACGGAGCCCCCGGTGGCCCGGGTGCTCACCACCCCCCTACCCGGCCACCGCACCCTGGCCATCCTGGACGTGGCGTGGCGTGACCGGCAAGTGAAGCTGGAATCCCTCTTCCATGCCGTCGCCCACACGGCTCGATCCTCCGGGTACCGGAAGCTGGCCACCCGAACTCTGGGGTCGTCCCAGCTTGGAAGAGCCATGGAGCGATGTGGGTTCGTGGAGCGGGAGGACGAACGACCGATCCTCACCAAAGGGCTCACCGAGGATGTGCGGATTCCCCCGGCGGACCGCTGGCTCCTCAACTGGATCGACGGAAACCTGCTTTAGGGAAAGGAAGAGTGCTCCCGACGCCGTCGGCGCCCAACGCCATGACCGGAACCGTTCGGAGCATGATGCCCAGATCCATGAGCGGAGAACGGTCCCGGACGTACTCCAGGTCGTGCTGAAGCTTCTGAGCCACGTCCTCCATGCTTTGGTCATACCCCTGTCGTACCTGTGCCAAGCCCGTGATCCCGGGGAGAACCCGCTGCCGGAGCCGGTAGCCGGGTATCTCGGCCCGCAACTGCTGGAAGATGGCCGGCTGCTCCGGCCGGGGTCCTACCAGGTTCATCTCTCCCCGGAGGACATTGACGAGCTGGGGAAGCTCGTCCAGCCGGTATCTGCGTAGGACCCGACCCACCCCGGTGATCCGTGGATCTTCGGGGCTCGCCCACACCTCCCGGGCGCCGGGCGCCTGGACGGTCATCGTTCGAAATTTGTAGATCCGGAAGAGCCGCCCGCCCATCTCCCGGGACCGCCGACAGCGAACGGGCTGTCGGAGGCCGGCGCCATTGCGGCGATCCATCCCCACCCGGGGCTGGGTGAAGAGCACCGGGCCCGGGGAAGAGACTTTGATGCAGAGGGCGATGACGAGCATGAGGGGAAGGCAAACGAGTATCGCTACGGTCGCCACACCCACATTCAAGGTCCTGCGGAGCAGCTCGCTTCGAGTTCCCCTGTGGGATTCGTCCACAGGTGCAGTGACCCATACCAGTTCGCCCATCGCTTCACTCCTTCCGTTCCGGGGCACCCCCGAGAGGGCGCCGATTCAGTTCGTCGGAAGGAAAAACGTTGCAATGGGCGTGCGCGGGGGCCCGGTGGAATCAGCGCATGGGGAATGCTTTTGGGAGAAGGGCTTTCAGAGCCCTGGACAGGACGGGGGAATCCAACGCCGTGGGGAAGCGTCCACGGATGTGGGAGGGCCGCCACGAAGCGAGAGCCCCCTCAGGGCGGAACCCAGGAAGGATGTCCTGGGGGCCTACCTGACGCTGGGCCCGTCGGCGGACGCCGGAGGGAGGGAGAGGATGAACGAGTAACGGATCCCCGGGCCGGGTTCTCGGGTCACGGAAAGCTCGCAGCCAATAAGACGGACCATTCGGAACGCGAGCTCGAGCCCGGAGTTGGAGTAGCATGCCCTGGTTCGGTCCCGGAGGCCGGCGGCCACCTCCGCTACCTCCTCCACCACTTCGGGGTCCGGACCCGGACCGGGGCCCGCCACGCCCAGCTCGACCTGGTGGCCACCTTTCGAGTCCTGCTCACGATCGTTCGATTTCGGCACGGCGAAAAGCTCCAGATCCCCCTCCACCCGTTCCTTCAGGGGCGTCCGGGCCAGCGCGAGGAGGATCCATTTCAGGGCCGCGCGGGGCCCCTTCCTCCGATCCGGCTCTCCATGCCGACAGGTCACCCCCCTGCCCTGGACCTCCGCCAAGGGAGCCACGGCGTCGCAGGTTTCCCTCAGGAGCGCCTCCAAGGAAAACGGCTCCGACCGAGAAAGCTGGAGCTCCTCGTCGTCCCGGCTCAGCTGGACCAAGTCGTGGAGGAGGTGCTCTACGGAGACCGCGGCACCGTAGAGGAGATCAAGCCGCCGGCGATGGACGGGCTCTAACTCATGGTCCAAGTCGTCGCGGAGGCCCTCCGCCAAGACGACGAGAGCCGAGATCGGTGACCGGAGGTCGTGGGCGAGTTGCTCCATGATGGAGACCGTCTCCCCCCGGGGCCCCGCCGGCGATTGACCGGACGGCCCGGCGCGGGACTCCGGTGGCTCTTCGTCGGAGCCCTTCCCCTCGTTCATGCTCTGAGGTCCTCGTCGCCCCGGACTTCCCGGTGGACGGCCAAGTCGTGCTTCTCCATGAGTCGGTAGAGGGTGGTCCGATCCACGTCGGCGATCCTCGCCGCTCGGGACATGTTGCCACCCGCCTCCTCCACCACCCACTTCAGGTACTCCTTCTCGAACCGATCCGTGAGCTCCTGCCGGGCCTCGTGATACTTCCCTCCCCGGAACGCGGCGGCCACAGGGTCCTCCTGTGCTGCCCCCTCCCCGAAGGAAGGGAGGTCCTCGGGCTGGATCTGGGCTCCCGCGTCCGTGAGGACCACCAAGTGCTCAATCACGTTCTGGAGCTCCCGGACATTGCCCGCCCACCGACGACTCTGGAGCTCCATGATGGCGTCCAGGCTGAAGGAGGGTACGGCAGCTCCTTTCGGCTGGTGCTTCTTCCAGTACTGTCGTAGGAAGTGCTCGGCCAGAATGGGGATGTCCTGGGACCGTTCCCGGAGGGGAGGGACTTTGACGGGAACCACCCGGAGGCGGTAGTAGAGGTCCTCGCGGAGCTGTCCCTGACGAACCGCCTCGTCCGGATTTCGGTTCGTGGCCGCGATGAACCGGACGTTCACGGTAGCGTCCGTACGGTCGCTCCCCACCCGGCGGACTTTCCCGTCCTGGATGACCCGGAGGAGCTTGGCCTGGATCGCCGGCGACATCTCCGTCACCTCATCCAGGAAGAGGGTGCCCCCGTCCGCCGCCTCCAGGAGTCCCTGGTGCTCCTTCACCGCCCCGGTGAACGCCCCTTTCCGGTGGCCGAACATCTCCGACTCCAGGAGGGACTCGGGTAGGGCCGCGCAGTTGACCGCCAAGATAGGCCGATCGGCCCGCCTGCTCCGCTCGTGGATGAAGTGGGCGATGAGGTCCTTCCCCGTCCCACTTTCGCCGTAGATGAAAACAGACGCGTCCGTCTCGGCGGTGCGGGCGGCCAGGGAAATGGTCTGCTTGAGGGCGGGGGAGGCGCCGAGGATCCGGGAATCCTCCTCCTCCAGCGACATGTGGAGGGCCTCATGCTTCTGCTGGAGATCCTCCGCCATGAGGGCGTAATACACCGCCTGGCCCACGTAAAGCTTCAAATGGCTGGCCGAAAACGGTTTGGGCAGATAGGTGAAGGCGCCCTGGTTCAGCGCCTCCACTCCGGACTCGATGGACGAGTTCCCCGTGATCACGATGGGGACCAGGGTCGGGTTCGCCTTGAGCCCGGCGGCCATCACCTCCCAACCGGACACGCCACCGGGCAGGTGGAGGTCCACGAGCGCCACGTGAACGTCCCGGCGGCGGATGAGCTGAAGGGCCTCCGCCCCCCGGGCCGCCGCCGTTACCCGGTACCCTTCGCCTTCGAGAACATTCTGGCAGACCTCCACCAAGGTGGGGTCATCATCGACGACGAGAACCTGGACGTTGCTCCGGTCCTCCGGAGTGAGCCCCGCCTCACTTTGCTCCGGGCCGCTATCCCCACTACTGCTCGGTATGGAAGGTCGGTTGCGGGAGATGCGGGACAGAGGGGACCGGTAGCCCCGTGATGCCGTAGCGTTCTCGTTCATCCTCAGAATCTCCTCGCTCATGAAGAGTCGGTAGGGGGCGATCCTCGATGGGACCGCCCATCCATCCCGACATACTCTTGCCGGGATCCGCGGAACGAACCGTGCAAGAACGATGCCCGCGGGCCCCACAAATGAGGCTTGTCCGCAACGAAGCGGCCATCCTACAAGGTGAAGAGGGGGCTCCCAGGTCGGGAGCCGTCGGATTGCATCAAGGCACAGGTGGTCTCACCGAGAGAGCGGTTTTCGGCTGCCCCGGCTCTTCCCAGCGGCTCCGTATCCCACGATGTCTGCCCGAGGGTTTGCTCATCAAAGGTCGGTAAAGGCCGCGTAAACTGACAGGTCTGGCCCCATCAGCCGACCTCCACCGGGCTCGCCCACCCATCATCGTCGCAAGGTATGACAACCGGTAGAGGAAACGCTAGTTTTTTTTCGGAGGCCCCCGAATCCTCCTCGGGGTCCCCCGATATTCTGTTCGGATGGCGGCTGATCTATTGCTCGAAAAAGTTCGGATGAGTCGGACCAATCCGGACGGCTTTGCCTGTAGACTGTATGCTATCGCCTTGGCAATACGCCTTCGTACAGGCAACACGCCACTGCCTTAGCGATACGAGGCCCCGTTGGCGCCGCCCCGGAACGTTGGCGTTCTGCCGCCCCGTTGCCGACCCCACGCTGCGTTGCCGACCCGCCACTACCCTGCGGGGCGGCCGCTGCGCTGACAGTCGGCCGGCGCAGGCGGGAATCACGCCACGTCGGCGAAAACCCTTTCCTTCTTCCGGAAGTATGCCGCTCCACCCAGGAGGATGAGGGTCGCGGTAACCGTGCTCACTCCAATCAAGTCCCAGGGCATGGCCGTCGTCCCGAGAAGGCTGGCCCGAAAGCCCTCGATGACGCCGACCATGGGGTTGAGGGCGTAGAGGAGGCGGTACTGCTCCGGAATGTAGCTCACCGGATAGACCACCGGCGCGGCGTACATGAAGAGCTGGATGGCGAAGCTGAGTCCGTACTTCACGTCCCGGTACTGTATGGCCAAGGCTCCGAGCCACATTCCCAGGCCGGCGGCCGACGCCATCATGAGGAGGATGAAATAGGGGAGCGCAAGAGCCCATACGGTGGGGGTGATGGAAAACCAGATGAGGAACCCGCCCATGAGGGCGAAGGCGATCACGAAGTCCACCAGTCGACCGATGACCGCCGCACCCGGGAGGATGAGGCGCGGGAAGTAGATCTTTTGCACCATGCCCTTGTCCTTCACCAGACTCCCCGTGGAGTCGGTGAGGGCGTTCTGGAAGTACGTCCAAGGAACGAGGGCCGCGTAGCTGAACACGGCGTAGGGGACCCCGTCCGAGTCCAGACTGGCCAGGCCCCCGAAGATGACCGTGAACACCACCATGGAAACCATGGGCTGAATGACCGCCCACCCCACACCCAGGATCGACTGGGCGTAGCGTCCCTTGATGTCCCTCCAGACCAGGAAAAAGAAGAGCTCTCGGTACTCCCGAAGCTCGGAAAGCCCGAAGTCCAGGGCTCGATTCCTACCGTCGATCACTGTAGTGGGCGCTGGACGGTTCATGGCACTCCGGATCCGGGCCGCGGCGCGGCCAATGGGTGAACGGACTTGGACCTCGCCCACCCCTTGCAAGTCGGATGCCTGAGCCCACCCCGGAGCCCACGTGGCCGAGCCAGCCCTCTTCGGGCCGTTCGTGCTCAGGCTCGCTACAAATGTCGGATTGCAACGACACTCGGAATCGCGCTGTTTTCGTGCCCTTCGGTGAGGCGCGGAGGAGAATTCCCTGGCCCGGCTCTTGCTACGTTTCTTCAGGCGTCTCCCTCGGTCCGCCCCTGGTCCCCCACGAAGGAGCCTCCACTTGGCATTCGTGTTGTACCTCTCCCATATCCGGTTCCGTATCCGCCCGAGTTTTGGGTCGGGGCGGTGGCTGGTGGTGGCCGCGTGCCTGGGCGCCGCCCTCACCGTCTGGGCAGTACCCGCGCTCTCCCAGGATCCACCGGGAGAAGGCGGAGACGATCCTGCGCCCCTTCCAGCCGGCTGCCCCGGAGACGCGCTGGAGTCCGTCCAGCGGTCGGAGGCGGTCTCGCCCTCCCAGGTCCGGGAGGCGGACGCGCTGGCGGGTGATGCTGGCGAGGCGGCCATCCTGGGAGACCACGAAACGGCAGTCCGGCTGCTCAGAGCCGCCGGAGCCCTCAACCCCGGATCCGCCTCCATCGCCTACAGAACGGCCCGCTCCCTTGAAGAGGTGGGCCGGACCACCGAGGCCCAGGACGAATACTGTCGGTATCTGGCATTGGAAGAGACTCCTTCGGACCGGGCCGAGGTAGAGGAGCGCATCGCCGTCCTCCACGGGGATGCCTCCCCGGCCGGGGAGTCCCCATCCCCCCTCGGGGAAGAAGTGGCCGGCTCCTCCCCCCTCCCTTCGGCGGGGCACAGTCCTCCGCTCGCCTTCACCCTGGGTCTCCTCGTTCCTGGCATGGGACAGGTATACGTGGACCGCCCGGGACAGGGGATACTCGTTCTGGCCGCAGCCGCGGGGTCGGCGGCCGCCGGGGTCCTGACGCGGAGAGTGGAGGTGACCTGCCTCTCACCGCCGAGGGACGGGGCCTGCCCGGCGGGACAGGTTCTGGAACGCCGACGGGAGCGGCCCTATCTGGCGCATGGGTTGGCCGTGGCGGGCGCCGCCGCGTTTCTCGGCGCGGTGCAGGCATACCGAGGCGCCCGGTCGGCCGACGGAGCCTCGGCGGAATTCGGAGCGTCCCTCCCCCCACTGGAGGTGGAGGGGCGGGCGGGATCGGCCCGGGTAACCCTGGAGCCCGCTCCACTCCCGAATCGGACAGGCAGAGGAGGACTCATAATCCATGGCTCGCTGCGTCCTTCCGTGGGCGGGTGGTGATGGACAGACCGGGACGGCAAATGGGCAGACTGTGGCGGCGCACGGGTGGAACGGGGCGTAAGGGGAAAGTCCCACACGGCCTCTGGTGCATCACGCTCGCGGCCCTGGTGATGGCGGCCGCCGGGTGCGAGGAAGTGGTCGTCACCCCCGCAGCGGTGGATTCGGTGGTGGTGCAGCCCGAGGCCCGCACCCTCATTCCGGGGGACACGGCCCACTTTTCGGCGGAGCTTCGGGATCGTTCCGGGAATCATCTCTCCGGCCACCCTGTCCGATGGCACAGTACCCAGCCGGATGTGGTGGAGGTGGACTCCGCAGGAAAGACCACGGCCCTGGCCGCCGGGACGGCCCAGGTGGTGGCGTCCGTGGGCGAGGCCTCAGGGTCCGGACAGGTGACGGTGGACATATCCCCCGAGATCCGGGTGGATCCCGACGCACTGGACTTCAGCCTAACGGCGGGGGATTCGGAGGTTCGCACCCTTCCCTCCTCCGTGGAAAACTCGGGCGGAGGAACGCTGGAGGGGCTGGCCGCGACGGTGGCAGGAACGGAAGAGGAATCGCACTCATGGCTCTCCGTCTCGCTGGAGCACGCTACGGCGCCCACCGCCCTCCACGTCTCCGCCACCGCGCAGGAACTCCCTCCGGGTGAGTACTCGGCGACGGTGGAGGTCTCCTCCCCGGTGGCCTCCAACTCCCCGGCCTCCCTGGCCGTGGGTTTGGAGGTGCAACCTTCGCCTCTCGACCCGGACCCGGAGGACGGGGAGGACGGGGAATCCAACGGCGATCCGAACGACGGTGACCCGAACGGAGAGCCGAAGGAGGAGGACTCCGACCCAGAGGACGATTCCGACCCGGAAGACGACGCCGACCCGGAGGAGGACGCCGACCCCGAGGAGGATTCCGACCCCGAGGAGGATTCCGATCCCGAGGAGGATTCCGACCCGGAGGAGGACTCCGATCCGGAGGAGGACTCCGACCCGGAGGAGGATCCCGACCCCGAGGAGGATTCGGAGGGAGGGACGCAGCCGAACGGCTCCGAGGACTCGGAAGGGGAAGACGAGGAGGACTCGGACGGTGACGGCGACGGGAACGGCCCACCGGGCCCGCCGACCAACGGCCCACCGGGCCCGCCGACCAACGGCCCACCGGACCCGCCGGCCAACGGCCCACCGGGCCCGCCGGCCCAGGCGAGCCTGGCCTCACCGGAGATGTTGGCCGGAAGCATGTCCCTGGTGGCGCTGGCCTCTCTGGGGCTCTGGGGTTGGACGTACCTCCGGCGACGCCGACTGGAGAAGGCCAGGCCCATGGTGGTGTTCGGCCCGCAATCCGACGACCCCGGGCACGAGCCTCCGACGGGCTTCTGGGCCGACGACGGTCCCCAGGGGGGCACGGCGGTCCTCCCGGAGCGGGGGATGACCCCGCAGGGGACGACCGCCCCCTCCTCCACGAGGGGGGCGAAGTCGCCTCCACCGGCTCCCGGGAGCCACTCGAGCCGAGAGGGCCCGGGGCCAGGGGACGGGACATTGGAGCTCCTCCCCGGGCGGATGGATGTCGTGTCCGGGCCACGGAGTGGAGAGGTTCTCCGATTCATCCGGCCGCCGGACGGAAGGGGCGAATTCACCTTCGGGAGAAACCCCGGACCTCCCGACCGTCACGTGGAGCTCCGGTCCCCGACCACCAGCCGCCTCCACGCCCGGCTCCGGTTCCGGGCCGGACGTTGGGCACTCACGAACCTCTCCACCACGAATCCCACCATCGTCCGGGGCCGCCCCCTGGACACGTCGGGCACCGGGGAGGTCACCCTGCGCGACGGGGACCGGATCCAGATGGGGGAGGTGACGCTTCTCTTCCGGCAACCCGCCACGGTCGCTCCCCTGGCCCGTAGGAGCTCATGGTATACCGACCGGGGTCGCCGGCCCCACAACGAGGACGCGGTCCTGGTCCGGAGGTTGGAGGGCGGCCGGGAGCTGGCGGCGGTCTGCGACGGCGTCGGGGGGCACCAAGGTGGGGCGTACGCGAGCCACCTCGCCCTGGACGCCTTGGCCCGAGGTCTGGATGAAGGAAGGGCTCTGGAGGAGGCGGTCCAGGAAGCGAACCGGGCCGTGAGAGATCACGCCTCCGAGGCCGGTGCCGCGGCGGGGATGGGCACCACCCTCGTGGCTCTGCTCCGGTCCGGTGACGGCTATCGGATCGCGAACGTGGGGGACAGCCGGGCATACCGTGTGACCCCGTCCGGGGTCATCCAAGTGACACGCGATCACTCCTTCGTGGCGGAAGCCGTCGCCGACGGAAGGATGACGGAAGCTGAGGCGAGGCAAACCCCCTGGGCCAATGCCGTGACTCGGACCATCGGGGCCAAACCCCACGTGGAGATAGACCTCTACGGGGAGTACAGCGCCAGGGAGCCTCACACCGTGCTCCTGGTGAGCGACGGGGTCCACGATGTCCTGGCGGAAGCCGATCTCCTTCGGCTGATTCAGGAGTCCCCATCCGTGGCGGAGACCGCCCGACTGATCGGAGAGGAGGCTCTCCGTCTGGGGAGCGAAGACAACGTGGGCGTGGTGGTCCTCGCCTTCCGCGCCGACGATGGTGCGGGAGGTCCATCTTAGCATGACGGCCAAGGCGCCCAAAGATCCACCACGCATTCCAGAGTTGGAAGAGCGGTACACTTTGATCCGGGAGCTGGGCCGCGGGGCCAGCGCCGTGGTCTATCTGGCCCGGGACCGTGAGCTCGGGCGGGACGTGGCCGTAAAGTTGATCCGGAGCACCCCCGCTTCCCACGACGACTCACTGGCACGGCTGGTCCGTGAGGCCCGGACGGTGGGAAAACTCCAGCACCCGAACATCGTGACTCTGCTGGACCTCATCAAGCTTCCAGAAGAGGGGCTGGCTCTCGTTCTCCAGTACGCACCGGGCCGAACCCTCAAGGAATACATCCGGGAGGAGGGTCCTCTCCCCTTCCCGGAGGTCCGACGGATCCTTCGGGACGTGGCACGGGCCTTGGACCACGCGCACCGCCAACGGATCGTCCATCGGGATGTGAAGCCGGAAAACATCCATCTGGACGAGGCCACGGGCACGGCGCGGCTCGCAGACTTCGGGATCGCGCGCCCCTGGGACAGCGACTCGGGGCTCACCCTGGCAGGAAGCGCCATCGGCACTCCTACCTACATGTCTCCGGAACAGGTGGACGGGGGACGGTTGGACGGACGCAGCGACCTGTACAGCCTGGGACTCGTGGCCTGGGAGATGCTCACCGGGCGACAGCCCTGGGAAGGGGAATCCCTGTACGGGGTCATCTACAAGCAGAAGAACGAGGACCTGCCGTCCCCCGAAACCCTGAGGCCCGGGACACCGCCGGATCTCCTGACGGTGATCCAGGGAGCGGTGGTGAAGGACCCGGACGGTCGCTGGCAAAGTGCCGTGGCCTTGCTGGACCGAATTGCCGGGGCGCAACAGCCCGATGAGGACGCTGCCCCCGATGGCCCGAAGGCGACGGGGATCCGGGCCGGTCCCGGCGCACCCGGGCCAGGGAAGACGAAAGGGACGACCCCTCCAGTTCCGCCAAGCCGACCCCGAAAGGCGGGGGTTGGGGCGGGGGCGGGGGCCACGACCACCTCCCCACCCGGCACGGGAGCTGGCCCCGCGAAGAAGGGCGCCGCGCCTGGCTACCGGACACGCCGCAGCCGCCGACGCAGGGCGGGCCGAATCACCGGAATCCTCCTGCCGGCCGGCGTGGCGCTGGGGCTCGCAGCGGTCCTGGTGCACCCCCAGACCCGAAGCTTCGCGACGGGAGTGCTTCCGTCCGT
>SKSR01000229.1 GCA_007122885.1 Gemmatimonadota bacterium | reverse complement strand
CAGGGGGAGGAGATCCCGACCGGGACGCCGAAGGGACCCCGAACGAAAGCTCCAGGTGGAGGAAGCGGAAGGCCCTGGATCGGTACGAGGTTGACCCGGTGCCTCCCACCCTCCATGCCACTGCCTCCCTCACCCGGACGATCACGGAAGACGATGTTCTGGACTTCGCCGGCGTCACGGGGGACGTGAACCCCCTTCACCTGGACGAGTCCTACGCGAAGGGGACCCGATTCGGAAGCCGGATCGTGCACGGGATGCTACCGGCCAGCTTGATCTCGGCGGTTCTCGGTACGCGACTTCCCGGGCCGGGCGCCATCTATCTCTCCCAGAAGTTTGATTTTGTCCTTCCTGTGGCCATCGGAGACGAGGTGACGGCCACGGTCACGGTTGTAGAGGCCCGGGAGGACAAGCCCGTCTATACCATGAAGACCGGGTGCACGAACCACCGTGGAGAGGTGGTGCTGGAGGGAGAGGCGGTGATCCTCTTCGAGCCGGTGAAGCAGGACTAAGCGACGCTGGTCGGCGTCAGGGGTCAGGGCTCGCCGAGCCCCTCTCGTCGCCTGGCCGCGCACTGGCGGCTCTCAGGAAGAGCCAACGGCTCGCCAGCCAAGTGGTGCCGAAAACGGCCGTGGCCGCCGCGGCCAAGACCAACGGAAGGGCGGCCACAAGCCAGAGCACGTTCCACTTGAAGGCGACGAGCCGAGCCTTGAGCCCTCGGCGGCCCCTGAGTCCCTTTCGCGGGCGAGGGTCCCGGTCCAGCTCGGGCTCGGCTATCCGGCTCATAGCGCGGAAAACCCCGGCCAGGGCCAGGAGCACCAGGGCCGCCAAGGCGGTGGGGCTGGTGAGGAGGATGGAGTGGCCTTCCCCGGCGACCCTCTGGGCCGCTCCCACCATCCCTTCGGGGAAGGGAGCCGTGAGGAGTTCGAGCCATCGAGCTCCAAGCGACCCGGCTCCGTCCGCTAGCCGTGCTGGCGTCAGGTGAAGACGGAGGATCGCGAAGGGGATCAGGAGGACCGCCGCCGCAGCCAGCGCCAGGGATACGGGCTCCCGTAGCTTGAGGGAGCGAAAAGACCGAGAGCGACCGGCCCGGAGTATCCGGTCCACCCGGGGGCCGCCCAATGGAGTCGAAGGTGGACTCGGACCCCCGTCGCCCGCGAACATCCCGAAGGACTCCCCCATGTATTCCCGGACGTATCGGTCCGCCGTGGCGTAGCCATGGTTCACCAGCGTCCGCACCTCCACCTCCCCGAAGGTGTCCAGGTCGGTCCGGAGGAGGGCCACGTCCCGGCTCCGGGTGGGGAGCTCCACGGGAGCGGGACCCTCCGACACATCAATGGCCGGGGAGTCGATGTGGAAATAGGCCAGCGCCTCCAATCGCCGCGCCTTATGAAACTCGGTCAAGGCCGGCCCCGGCCCCGGCGGAGCGGGTCCGGACTCCGCCGACCCCTCCGACGCTCGGCGATCCCGGGCGAGGGCCCGACTCAATCGGCGCCGCTCCCTCACAATGAGGGTCTGGACGCCGCCCAGGGCGTTCATCAGGACATCGGAAGCACGGAGGACCAGTCCGGCGTGATCGGAGGGCCCCTGGACCTGCTGGTGGAAGATGCCCCCGGTATCGCTGGCGATGATCCGGTCACACCCTTCCTCCATCAGGGTGGTGAGGCCCCTGTTGTCGTAGGCGCCGCCATCCGTGAGCGCCAGTCGGGAAACGAAGGCGTCGTCGTAGATGCCATCCAGTAGGAAAGGGGGAAAGACCGGTGGAAAACAGGCCGAGGCCCCGACGGCGTCTCCCAGGGTGATCGCCTCCCAATCCTCCTTCAGGTCGGGTGAGGCTCGCTCACCGGTCTTCAGGAGATAGAGCTCCACCAAGAAATCCAAGAGCAGCGGTTCCACCTCCGGCGTCGACGCGATTCGCTGACGGAGCTGGAGGGTTACATCCCGGTCCATCTCCACCAGGGCTTGGAAGAGTCGGTCGCGGAGAGGGGGGCCACCTCGGTCCTTCAGGTCGATCGAATCTCCGGACGATTCACCTTCCCCTCGAAGTCCCGCAGCGGCCTCCTTGGCGCTTCGAAGGTGCCCCAGATCCGCCGTTGCCAGGTCCCCGGGGAAACCGTCCACGCTGAAAAGAGGCTCCCATCCCAGGGGCATGGCTTCAGGGAGATCTCGCTGGCAACGCCACCAATGAGCCAGGGAGAGGGTCCTGGCATCTCTCTCCGCGAATCGAAGTCCGGACCCCTGTGCCCGGCTCTCCTCCTCCCCTTCGATCTCCGTTCGAGCGATCCCGGCCCGGGCCGCCAACTCCTCGGCGCTCAGTTCCTCGAGCAGTTCCTTCCGGTGCAGGACCGCTGGAATGTCGGCCCTCCGGAAAGCACCGAGGTACCAGTCTCCCACCTCCTCGGCGGAAAACCAGAAACGTGCGCCCGAGTTCAGTGTGGTAGCGTTCACGATGAGCGTGGTGATCACCGAGCCCCCTCGCTCCGATTCTTTCCGGTTGTACTCCGAGAGGCTTTCTTCCAGAGGGCATCCCCCGGGCCGGATCGGGAGCTCTCCGAGCCGCACCTTCCCGGGCCGGAAGAGCCGCTCGAGAAGGGGGCGGTCCTCCCGGCCGGCCAGCTCCCGGACCACCGGCTCGAAGAGATAGCGCTCGTAGAGGCGGGCCATTCTTCCGGCCATGGAGTGTCCCGTCAGGAGAACACGGAGGAGCCCGAAGGGGTTGGCAAAGAGGAGCGTGCGAAGGTTCATATGGATCCCGCGGACCAGGATCCGCTCCAGGTCCTTCGTCAACTCCACGTACTCCTCCCGGCTCAGCCGGGCCCCCTCCGGCCGTTCCATCCTGGACTTGAGGAGAAGCACGTATAGCGCCCCGGTGATGGAGCCTCCAGAGACGGTGCTGAGGTACTCCACCTTCCTCAACAGGTCGAGTTCGGCCAGACGGCGAAGGACCCCCACATGAAATAGGGAGGCGCGAAAGCCGCCTCCGGCCAGGGCAAGGCCCAAAGGGCCCTTTTCGGGGGTGGACTCCGCTCCACTGCTCGGAAGGGACATCCCCTGAGAGTAGGGGCCCCCGTGAGGAGGCACAACGGCCAGACGCGCCTCGACCACCCGCTCCGCCGATTCGGTGCGGTGCATGTCGAGGCGACTTCGGCCGGAGTCGGGAACCGGGTCTTCTGCGACACTACACTAGTTCGGAACTCCGGGTGCCTCGGAAAAGAATCGGGCGAAGGTGAAGGGCGCCGTGAACTCGAAGCCCCACAGGGTCCGGTTCGGGACCGAGGAGCCCTGAAGCGTTCCCGTCCGTGTGTTCGTGGCTTGTAGGGAGAGGCTGTGGGGAGTAGTGGGAACCCGGATCTGGAGCCCCAGGCCCCAGACCCGGCCCAGGGATTCTCCCTCCTCCCGACGGGCGGCTCCCAGGTCCCCGGCCAGGGAAAGCCACCAGCGGATGGGGAGCACCGCTCCGGCGCCGATGAAGACTCCAGGGTCACCTGAGTCGTGAAGGTCCGTGAAGCCTCGGACGGCGCCCAACGCTTCGACTCCCAGAAGCTCCGCCTTCACCGACACCTCCCCGTCCACACTGCCGGTGTGAACGTTGTAGGCGCCGGTGACCGAAGGGGTCACCGGCCATCCCAGCTCCGGGGCCCAGCGCCCAAAGACCTCCCACTCGTTCGTGGTCCCCTCCGCCACCAAGGAGTTGCTGGCGTAGTGTCCGCCTACCAGAGTGGTTCGCGTCACGGGGAGGGCTACCAGGAAAGTGGGCGAGTTGAAGATCCGTTCCCCTCGGATCCAGAACCGGTGGTTGAAGTTCAGTTGAAGGCTCCCCGGCGTGCCCGTCCAGCCGCCGGCCAGGTTGGGCGAACGGTCCACCACATGCTGGCCCGCGGATGGAAGCGGCGAGCCCGAGAGGAGGAGCACAACCGCCGCACCGATCGCCGTCGCCGGTCTGGCACCAGGAATCACGGCAACACTTCGATGGAGCCTGCCATGCCGTCACCTTCGTGGGGGACGCAAAAGTAATCGAACTCTCCGGGGTTGTTCAGGACCACCTCGAAGGTGTCGCCCTGCGCTTCCACCGTGCCCTCGGACCACTCCTCGTGGTTGTCGGGGGTGATGGTATGGAACATCGCCGCCTCGTTCGCCCAGCGAACACGGGTCCCGGGGGCTACCTGAACGTTCGCCGGATCGAAGGCCAGATCTCCGGTGGCCGAGATCTCCTGCACCTCCAGCTCATCCACGGGCTCCAAGGTCACGGTGACCGAGGAGGTTTGCCCTTCGGTCACGTCCACCGATCGGGTGGGCGCCTCTCCCTCCGGAAGCTGGAAGTAGTCCGGCGGCACGACCTCCATCTCCCAGGTCCCGGCTTCCACATCGTCGAATTCGAAGGCGCCGTCGTTCCCGGTGGTCATCTCCCGATCCGTTCCGGGTCCATCGCGCAGGTGGATCTCCACGTCCCCGACACCGGCTTCGGCGTGGGTGACGGTCCCCTCCACCAAGCCCACCTCTGAGTCGCCGTTTTCACCCGGGGGAGGAGGGGAGACCGGGTCCTCACCGTTGTCGTTGCAGCCGTAGAGCATCGAGAACATGAGGGCCACGCCGACAACGCGGAATAGGGTCCGACATGGAATCTTCATCGTGTATCCTGGGAAGGGTGGAGAAGAATCGTCTCCCCATCACCATATCACGACGCAGAAAATTCGCAAGGACCCTGCGATCGGTCTCACTATATTCGTGCATTCCCTGGCTTTTCCAGTCTATGCTTCGGGCTCGCGCATCGAAGCCTCCTCCAGTGGGAGTGGAAGACAATGGGTTTCCTTGGCTGTGGCGAGGACAATGGTGGTGTGCGTCGACGCCACATTGGGGATCCGCTGGATCGTGTGGTCCAAGAGCTCGGCCAGGGCCTGCGGGTCCTCCACCCGGACCTTCACGAAAAAGCAGTCCTCCCCCACCACCCGGTGGACCTCCTGAACTTCGGGGATCTCGACGAGCGCCTGAGTGATTTCGGGGGCGCTGGCTCCCTCCCCCGTCTGGACACGGACGAAGGATGCCAGGGCCCGCCCCAGCTTGCGTGGGTCCAGGCGAACCTCGTATCCCCGAATAACGCCCGAATCCTCCAGCTTCTGGATCCGCTGATGCACGGCCGATGGAGCCAGGTCGATCTCCCTTGCGATCTGGGCAACCGGGACCCGCGCATCTTCCTGGAGCCGTGAAAGGATTTGGAAATCCGTGTGGTCGAGCATGGGTCGGCTCCGGGTTCGGATGAGATGGGAAACGATTTTCGGAAACGGCGACGGCCCCGTCCGTGGTTGTTCCTCGAGCGGTCAGCACGTTTCCGGACAGTAGGTGCTACCACGGGTCCGGATCCATGCCTGGGCTGCACTGTTGGTCGCCACCTCCCCTCGAAGTACCGACAGAGCCAGGTCGCCGAGGAAGAATGGTGGGCAGGGCCTCTCCCACGATCGGCCTTCCGGCGCTTCCCCCGGTAGACGGATCAGGACCGGAACGTTCCGTGCCGGATCCTGGGGAATCCAGTCGGTGTCGCTGTTCACCGAGCGTTTGCTGTGGTCGGATGTGACGAAGAGCGCGGTCTGTTCATCCAGCCCGGTCCGCCGGAGCTCATCCTTCACCTGGCCGAGGAACCTATCCGCCGCTTGTAGGTTGCGGCGATATCCAGCGGGGCGCTCTCCGTCGGGGAAGGTGAAGTGTGGGCCGATCCAAGGCTCGTGGGGCATGGGGTGGTGGATCCAGAGCAGGTCCACATCCGGATGCCCCACCCATCGGAGCGCCGCATCCTCGATCCGGGCCACCTCCCTTCGGGTCGAGCGTTCCCTGGCAATGGGCAGCGATCCGCTCCACTGTTGCGCCAAGAGACCGAGCCAACGGCCCGGGCCGTCCCCTGGCGTGCTCTGCCGCCACGGCATCCAACGGCATGCGTCCGCGTGGTCTCGAAAGACCCGGCAGTAGGGGTGGTACCACCCGGCGATGGCCACCGTGCCTCCTTCGGCGTGCCACCGGCCCAGAAAGGTCTCTCCCGGATTCCAGTGGTGTTCCTCCCCTGATCCTTCCAGAAGCACTCCCAGGCGTGAGTGGCCCAGGGGAAGCGTTCCGTCCAGCGGGAGCCCGAGGGTGAGAGCGGGAACCGATTCCACCGTCCACCGGCTCGGTTCCGGAGCTTGTGGCACGACGACCCCCTCCTCCACCAAATTCTCGAAGCCCTCCAGCGGGACCGGATCGGACAAGCCTTCCTGGAGCAGCTCGGCGTCCAGCTCGTCGAAGAGGATGAAGACGACGCGGTGGCCCTCGTCGGTTCCTGGAGGACCCCGGCGGCCTTCCCCGTTGTCCCGGATCCCGGCGCCTTCCGCCTCCGACGGCGGTCCCAGGCGGTCGAAATCCCGCAGGTCCGCCCGACCTCCCCCGCCGAGCCCCACCCATGCGATCTGGCCGAGGGAGAGGACGGCGAACGGTGACAGGATGAGGAGGGTCGTCCGGACACCCGACCGGAACCGGATCGGCGCCCGATACGCGAGCCGACTCAGGAACAGGGTGGCCGTGAAGGCAAGCCCCCACCCCAGGAGGACTCCCTCCTCGATGAACGGGAGGAGCGCCGTGAGCCATTGGAATCCGTCCTCGACCAGCGTGAAGTGTTCCCTCCGCCACAGCCGGGTCGCCGGCAGGAGGAGGGCGAGAGGGAGGAGGAGGACGGCGACCGTCCGGCTCCGGGAATCCAGCCGGGGCCAGGCTGCGCGCTTCATGAGCACGAGCGCCAGGGCCGACAGGAACATGTTGGCTCCGGCCGCCACGTATCGCTCGCCTTCCAGGATCGAAAAGTAATGGGCCCGTTCCGCTCCCTCGTGGACCAGCTCCAAAGCTGTGGGAGCCAGGAAGAGCCCGGCAAAGGAAAGTGCCGCGAGAAAGTCGCTGGCCACTTCCTTCACCGTTCCCGTGCGATATCCTTTGGAGTGGAGCCCTTTCGTCACCGGATCGATAGTATTCCAGAGGTTCGGTCGGGGACGACTCAAGGTAAACCCTTGACTGTGGCCGGTCCGGGATCCGATGGCGAGTCGGACGACCGACGCTCGATGGAGTCCGCCACCGCTTCGGCGGGACCCCGTCCGCGTGCGTGAGGAGGCAAGGCGGTGCACCTGCGAAACCTGGCCCGGCTTCTGCCTCTCCTCTCAGTCGCTTTGGCTACCGCGGTCCTGATCCCTACCCAGCGTCTTCTCCTGGTGGCCACGGATCCGGACCGGGCTGTGGAATCCATGGATCTGTACGAGCTTGAATCCAAGGCGTTCCCGGCCATCGGCGAGTCCCTTTCCCGTTCGGACTTGGCCGGCCGGCTTCATGAGAGCCGGCTCGAGGTGACCGCTGCGGAGCTGGAGGAGCTGGTAGCCGCTTCGTTCGACGCTTCCGACGTGGAGGCCAAGGCCGTGGAAGTCCTCCGGGACTTGGGGAGTTATCTCCGGTCGTTTCCTTCGGACCCTGGAGGGTTCCACGTGTCCGTGGTGGAGGAGCGGCCGGTCCTGGCCCGAGGTTTCCATGCCCTCCTGGAGGAGAAACTGATGGCCGATCCCGGCTGTGGCTTGGGGGAATCCGTCGGTTTGGGCTGGCAGGCCCTCCGGGACCGAATCGGAGAGGGGGTTCCGGAGGAGGAGCTCCTGGCCGAGCTACCCGACTGTCGCCCGCCGGGCTTCTTGGCGGACCCTTTGCGTGAACACTTGGCCGACCGGATGGACGAGCTGGCCCTGGAAGGCCCGAGCCGGGTACGGGCGTTTCCGGGTGATGAGGTGGAGGAGCGACGACGGTATGGTCGCACGATGAAGGCGCTGCATCGGTTCGACTCCCTTCTCGTCTCCGGCTGGACGGCCCCCTTTCTTCCCGCGGGCCTCTTGGCGGTGCTTCTCGTGGCTGCGGTCGCAACGACCCCCCACCGGATCCTCACCGGGGTGGGTCTGGGGCTGCTCCTTTCCTCCTTCGTGCTCGCGATGGTGGCGGCGGGCCTCACGATATGGGCCGAGGAGCGGGTTCTTCACCGCCTCATCCTGACGATCGGCCTGGAAGGAGGCGAGGTGCCGTCGGAGGAGCGGACCCTCTGGATGGAGGTGGTGGCCTATGTCCTTCGAGGCTTCCTCACCGTCACCGCTCGGGAGACGACATGGGCCGCCGCTTGGACCGGTATACTCGGTACTGCGATGGTCGTCTCGGGTCTGGGGTCCGGGGCCACCGGACAGAACCGGCGGACCTCTACAGGAGGAGGCCGTCGATGAGGATCTCGTCGATGACGAACATGAGAAGGAATCCGCCAGCGAAGCCGAACGTGTTGCCCGGAACCAGCACCCGGGGGGCGTCGAATCGGATCAGGTCCACCACCTGCCAGATCACCTGCGCGATGGCTCCGATTCCTATGGCCAGGAGGGTCGCGGCCATGAGGGGGGAGAAAGCCACCGCGGCCAGCCAGCCTCCAAGGACCACCGGACCGCCGGCGATGGCTCCGAGGGCCATGAAGTGCAGGAGGGGAGGGGTCTCCGCGTCTCGGGCCACGGCGGCCACGACCGTAGGGCCCTCGGTCACGTTATCCAGGATGAAGCCGATGATCAGGAGCATAGCGAGACCGGACTCCCCTAGGAGGAGGGAGCTTCCGATCGCCACGCCCTCTCCCACACTGTGGAGGCCCAGCCCCACGGCCACCAGGTAGGCCACCCCCAGTCCGCGGTTGCCGCTGGACGCCGCCTTGCGGATACTCCACCGGCTCACGGTCACCATGAGGAGGAACGTTCCCACGAAGCCCCCCACGGCCAAGGTCCCGGCGGCCCATGGGCTCGGGGCGGCACCGGCGTAGTCCACCGCCTCGAAGGTCATCTCCAGTCCTACGAAGGCCAGTACCCCGGCGGACAGGGCGAGCACCACGTGGAGGGACCGGGCTTGCAGGGTGCGCATGAACGGAAACCACAACATGCCGATGGCCACGGGGACGATCCCCACGACGAGGCCGATCATGGCCATGGTCCGAAGCACATCGCCCGTGGAGGCGGTCTCAACGGCACCCAGGTCCCCGAGGGGGGCGGTGACCCTGAGGAGAAAGATCGCTCCACCCAGAACCACGAAGGGAGCCAGGAAGAGGATCCATCGCGGCGTCCGCTCGTAGAACGCGTTGGTCATCCACCTCCCTCCTGCATCGTGGAGTCTCCCGCCAATTGGTCCAGCTCCCCGCTCCGGAGGGGCACGGATAGGGAGTTAGGCATCGCTAACCCGAAAGTTAGGTCATCCTAAAGGGTCTGGAAAGAGGGAGCCCGTTGACCCGGGAGAGCCGGTCCGGCGGCAGCTACCGGACGGACCGGGGGAAACGCTGGTTGACCACGTTCGAGAAGCTCGATCCCCACTGGTAGCTGACGCCCAGGCTCGCCTCGTATCGGTATCCCGACGGAAGGCTCTGACGGCCCAGGAGGATGTCTTCGTCGGAGATGGCCGTGGCCGGCGTGTGGATCTCGTCGTTCACCCAGGCGGCGCTTCCCTGGATGTTGAGAGACAGACCCCGCACGATACGGTAGTTGAGGTGCCCCCCCAGTCCCATGGAATAGAGTTCGGCGTCGTGCAGATACTGGGAGAAGTCCATGCCGACCCCGGCGTCGCCCCACTCCTCCCGGGCCCGGTACTGGAGCCCGAGGCGGTGGACGGGCAGGGTTTCCTGGAGAACCCCGAAAGCCGTCTCCTCCATGTAATTGGAGTGCTCCATGCCGGGAGCGTAATGAGCGATGAGCTGTCGGCGGTTCGCTTCTTGGTACGGGTAGTAGTTGTACTCCACTGCCGGCGCCATCCGGACCCGGGCGTGCCGGTTCTCGTCCACGGAGCTTCGGGCGCCGGCGTCCACGCCGATGGAAACGTGATCGGTCACGCTCCGGACCACGAGGGCGCTCACCCGCCAGTCGTCCCGATCGTCCCGGACCTCGGTCCCGTCCGCGAGCTGCCTACGGTCCCGGCGGAAGTCCAGGCGAGTGGAGAAGTTGAGCTTCCAGGCCTCCGTGACCCGGTCCGCCTCGAAGGTGGGCCGGAATCGGCTGTCGGTCTGAGTCTCCCTCAGGTCCATATCACCCGAGATCCCCACCTCGAAAATCCAGTAGTTCCAGGGATCATAGGCGGCGCCCGATCCACCGCCATCCCCTTCCTCGCCCCCGTTCCCCCGGGAGTCCGGGTCACCGTGGAATTCGAGAGCGAAGTCCGTACCCAAGCCCCTCTCCACGGCGAATCGCATCAGACCCAGGCGGATGGCCTGGGTGAGCCCGTCCCGCACCTCCGCCATGACGTCGGTCCCGGACGAGGTGTAGGTGAGCTCGTCCGACAAGCGCTCCATCTCCCCGAGGCCGATGAAGTCGAGGGTGTACCGATTCCCCCCGGCGCCGGTGGCCTGGCTGGTGATGATGAGGTGGACGTCCGAGTCCGCTCGGTCCCGCGCCCAGTTGACGAATGTGATCTCCGTCCTCAGGTGGGAACGGTCGCACCCCATCACCCATCCTTGACAGTCCAAGAAGACCGTGGGTGCCCCCCCGGTGTTCCCCGAGTTTCCGAGCTGGGCTTCGGCGGGGGCCGCCCACCCCAAGAGTACGAGCAAGGCACAGAGCCCCACGAATGTCGGGTCTGGCTTCGCGGAAGAATTCCCTGGGGCTCGACGGGGTGGATGGGTTGGAAGGGGCATGGCTTTCCGTCTTTGTGGACTATGGGTTGACTTCATGTCCCGCACGTCCCGCGACACGCCTCGGCGAAGGGTATCCGCCCGGCGGGTTGGCGAAGCCCGGTCCCTCGGTCCCTCGGTCCCTCGAGAGCCGTGGGGACTCGGGGCAACGGCGTCCCGCCCGGGCGCCCGGGTTCGGGATAAGTCAAATGAGGGCAACCACCTCTCGGACGCCACCTGTCCCCGATCCGTTGGCGCTTCCCGATCGGGCTCCGTCGACCTGCTCATCTTGCCGAGAGACCCTCCTACTACACGAACAAGGGCGCCATGGTCCGGGGATCGGGTGGAGGGGAGGTGGGTACCGTGCATCGTGAACGGTGTGGCGGAGCCGCGCCTCTCCCGATCCCCTGGACCGCTAAGGAAGGAGCCCGGTGCGAAAGGACCCGGTCGGTGAGGGAGGCGAAGTGGTCTTCACGGAACGTGAGCTGGACGTCATGAACGTCCTCTGGGAGTCGGGCACCGCCACCGTGGCCGAGGTTCGAGAGCGACTCCCCGACGAGCTGGCCTATACCACCGTGCTCACGATCCTCAGAACCCTGGAGAAGAAGGGCTACGTAGGGCACTCTGAGGAGGGGCGGGCCCATCGCTATCACCCGACGGTGGAGCGGGACGCCGCACGGGCCAGCCATCTCCGCCGCCTGGTTCGGAAACTTTTCTCCGGCTCGCCGGGAGCGCTGGCCGCCCACCTGGTCTCCGAGGAGGAGCTGAGCCAGGAGGATGTACGGAAGCTCCGGGAGCTCTTGGAGGAGCGAACGGATCCCACCCGCTCTTCCTGAGCTCCGCCGGGCCTCCCGCGGGAGGCCACTTGCACCACCCCGGCCCCTCCACCGAAGATCGGCGGGACGCGTGCACCCGCCCCGATCCCTCCGCGGTTGAAGTGGTCGGACGGGCGGCTACCCACGGAGGTTGCCGGTGGAAAGGATCGAGGGCTTTCTGGATGGTTGGGTCGGCGGCGCTCAGGTGCCGACCGGAAACGGCGTCGTAGTGGAAAACCTGGTCTATACCCTCGTCCTCGTGGCGGTCCTGTTGGCAGGGTACCATGTCTGGGTTCGGGCCATTCGCAGCCTCCAGTGGCAGGCTCCGGAGGTTCGCAAGCGCTGGGTCGTGATGGTCCGAAACACCTCCATCCTGGCCCTCCTCCTGGGACTCGTGGTGATCTGGGCCCAGGAGCTCCAGACCCTGGCCCTCTCCCTGGTGGCGATCTCTTTGGCCCTGGTGGTGGCGGTGAAGGAGCTCCTTCTCTGCGTGGGCGGCGAGATCCTTCGTTCGAGCACCCGCCTCTTCACCGTCGGGAGTCGGATCGAGGTGAACGGGATCCGGGGCGACGTGACGGACCTCAACCTGCTTACGACGACGGTCGTGGAAGTGGGGCCGGGTCACGCGGCCCACCACTACACCGGGCGGGTGGTGCTCCTGCCCAACTCGCTTTTCCTCTTCCACCCCGTATACAACGAGCGAGTCACGAGCGACTACCGCCTGCATACCTTCAACGTCTTCGTCCGACCGGAGGGGTGGGCGGAGGCGGAGCGGTGCATGAGGACCGCGGCCCGGGAGGCGTGCCAGGACTACCTGGACCAGGCGCGGTCGCTCATCGAGAGCCTGGGAGCCCGTGAGGGCTTGGACCGCCCCACCGCGGACCCACAGGTCTCCCTGGGAATGCCGGAACCGGACCGGGTCCGGGTCATCGTCCGACTCCCGGTCCCAGTCCGTCGGAAGCAAGTGGTGGAGCAGCAGATCCTTCACCGGTTCTTCGAACTTTTCGAACAGACGGGCTACCTGAAGGCGCCCCTGGCCCCGTGACCGGCCGGAGGGAGGGGCATCACCCGGTAGTGGGGCCCGGGCGTCCGCCTGTCCTCGGTCTCGAAAGACCCGTCATGTGTTGAAGACCACGACGGGACAGGTGCTCCTTCGGAGGATCTCCTCCACCCGAGGACCGAGGAAAAGCTGACTGGAGCCCGGGCGGACCCCGGTTCCAAGGATGATGAGATCGGAAGCCTTCCGGTCCGCCGTCTCCAGGATCCCCCCTTCCAGGGTGGCGGCGACCCTGACGTCCGCGTCCGTGACGATCCGCATGGATTCGCCTACGTCCCGGAGCTCCTCCACCATCTGTTGGGCGATGGCCATCCGACGGTCGAGGAGGTGCTCTTTCCGGGGCGGTGCGTTGCCGAAGGTGGCCTCGTCCTCCTCCACCACGT
>SKSR01000232.1 GCA_007122885.1 Gemmatimonadota bacterium | reverse complement strand
TGCATCTCGCCGTTCACGAAGAGGACCTTGTCCTCCATGCGGAGGGTGTCGCCGGGCATCCCCACGAGCCGCTTCACGAGCTTCATCCGGTCCTCGTGGGCCGGATCGAAGATGAGGACTTCTCCTCTCCTGGGCTCCGAATATCCGGGTATCCGCAGATCGGTGCCGGGGACGGGAGACCCCAGGGCCGCCCGGTTCACCATGAGGAAGTCCCCCACCAGGAGGGTGTCCTCCATGGACCCGGAGGTGATCACGAAGGTCTGGACGAGAAAGCTCCGAATCACCACCAGAAGGATCAGGGCGATGATCCCGGATTTGACCCACTCCCACCAGACAGGACCTTGCTCCTGGCCGCTTCCGGGGTCTACCGGCCCTTCCGCCCTCCGCCGGTCTGCTCCCGCTCGGCGCCTCTGCCTTCTCGTGGTCAACGGCTCTGCTCCGGCTCGCACTCGATCCTGTGAGCCCATGGGTTGGGCTCGGAAACCTCAGGAAGTACCGTCAGGGATTCCGGAAGATCCTCCGGGGATCCCACCATGGAACTCCGTCAACGTTAGGCCCAGCATCGAGGTACGTCCCCGGCGACTCTTCCTCCGCCACCGACCCGGGCTGCCAATCGGCCCCCAGGACCACCGTCACATCCACCAGGAGCTCGGGATCCGGGTCGCTGGTGACCGCCCCGAGATCCAGAGCCCGAGCCACCCGACGGGCACCATCC
This sequence comes from Gemmatimonadota bacterium, assembly GCA_007122885.1. Classification (GTDB taxonomy): domain Bacteria; phylum Gemmatimonadota; class Gemmatimonadetes; order Longimicrobiales; family Gaopeijiaceae; genus SKSR01. The sequence goes on along the minus strand of SKSR01000232.1, from coordinate 2,889 downwards.
GGGTCCCCCACCCGGTCGACCACGGAGGAGGTCTCATGATCGAAGCTCGGGGCGTTGCCGAAGTAGACCACATCGAAGCCCATATCCCGAAGCCGATCCCGGGCCCGACCGGCGAGCCCCGGGATTCCGGCGCCATTCAGCACCTCGACCCGTACCCGTTCGTCCGGCGTGGGATAGGCGGGCCGAGTCTCCACCTCCTGCCCCTCCGGCTCCGCTGGCTCCAAGGTCGGGGAGGGTTCCCCTTCAAAGGGGGCGAAGCCCTCCCAGGACCCGGACAGCTCGACCAGTCCGAGCCCCACGACGCCTGCGCATACGAGGCCCAGAAGGAGCCTGGCAACCGGATCCCGTCGCCTCCTTCTAGCCGGCATCGGAAGCCCCGGGGACCTCTAGCAGTTGGGACCAAAACGCGGCGGTCTCGGAAAAAATGGGTCGTCTCGCCTCCAGTGCGTGCTCCAACCGTGCCCGAACCACGTGGAGCACCACCGTATCCAGCTCATGGGGCATTCGCTCCCTCAGAGCGGCCCGTCGCTCCTCCTGAACCCTGCGGCCGGGCTCCAGGAAGTCGGCCGCGTAAAGGGCCCGCCCCATGGTGTCGAAATCCGGGTGCCCCACCGTGTGGTACGCAATCGCCAGAAGGAGCGCCTCGTCATCCACTCCCTCGCCGCGGAGGCGGACGGCCACCGCGGGGCCGTGGAGGAGCGGGTCCGGCCAGGTCCATTCCGGGCCCGAGAGCTCTTCTCTGAGCTCTTTCGGGTCCGCATCCCGGAGGGCATCGTGGAGCCGGGCCGCCGCGGTCCAGCGGACTCGTTCCGCCGGGTCGAGCCCGAGGGTCCGAGCCCACGACTCGATGAGCCCGGCCACACGCTCGATATGCTCTCGGCGGCCGGCCGTCGCTCGGCTCCACGGTGGAAGCTCTCCCCTTGCCGCTGCAGCGACCCGTGGGTGATGAGGGTCCCCGGACACGGTCAGAGCAGCTCCAGGTTGTCGATGAGCCGGGTCTCCCCCACGAACGCCGCCAGCGCCAACACGGCGCCGGGCACTGCGGAGGAGAGAGGCTCCAGGGTTTCCGGGTCCACGAGCTCGGCGTACTGCACCCTGATGCAGGACTTTCCTTCCAGGGAGGAGCGGATCCGGGAGAGAAGGACGGAGCCGTCGCGTTCCCCTCCCTGAAAGGCCCGCAGGGCTTCCTCCAGTCCCGCGTAGAGAGCGGGAGCTTCCTTACGCTCGTCCTCTCCCAGCAGGATGTTCCTGGAGCTCAGGGCCAGCCCGTCGGCCTCCCGGACCACGGGCGCGGTCTCCACTTGGACCCCCATCTCCAGGTCCCGAGCCATGGTGCGGATCAGGACGGCTTGCTGGAAGTCCTTTCGGCCGAAGACGGCCACTTGGGGACGGACGAGACCGAAGAGACGAGCTACCACGGTCAAGACTCCTCTGAAGTGACCCGGGCGGTGGCGGCCGCAGAGGCTCCGGGCCATGGGGCCCGGATCCACCGCCACCCGGGGCTCCCCATCCGGATACATCTCCCCTACCGACGGGGCGAAGCACAGATCGGCGCCCCGATGCGTCAACAGCCCACGATCCCGATCCAAATCCCTTGGGTACCGCTCCAGATCCTCTTCGGGCCCGAACTGGAGCGGGTTGACGAAAACCGAGACCACCACACGATCGGCCAGCTCTCGTGCCCGATCGACCAGGGCAAGGTGACCTTCGTGCAGATGTCCCATGGTAGGCACGAGGGCCGTGGCGCTCCCCTCCTCCCGAAACTGCCGGAGCCGGGACCGAAGCTCCCGGCGTGTCCTGCAGAGGATCAATCCTCCTCCTCAAGGGAGTGCTCGGGTCCGGGGAAAGTACCCTCCCGGACCTCCTGGATGAAACGCCCGACACCCTCCTTTGCCATCGTATCCAATTCGGCGAAGCGCTTGAGGAAGCGAGGGGTGAAGCCGGAGTTCAGTCCCAGGGCATCGGGGAGGACCAGCACCTGGCCGTCGCAATGGGGGCCGGCGCCGATCCCGATGGTGGGGATCCTCAGTTTCGAGCTGATCCGCCGAGCCAGCTCGGCCGGAACCAGCTCCAGTACCAGGGAGAAGCACCCGGCGTCCTCCAGCGCCCGGGCCTGGGCCAGCATGCGGTCACCGGCGTGGCGGCCTCGGCCCTGCACCCGGTACCCTCCGACGGCATGGACGGATTGGGGCTGGAGACCCAGGTGTCCCATGACCGGGATGCCGGAGCGAACGAGCGCTTCCACAGTACCACACGCGTCCTCGTCGCCGCCTTCCACCTTCACGCCCTCGGCCCCGGCCTCCTGGAGGAAGCGGCCTGCGTTGCGGAGGGCGTCCTCTCGGGAGGTCCGGTAGGACATGAACGGCAGGTCCGCCACCAGGAATGTGTTCGGAGCACCTCGCCGCACCGCCTGGGAGTGATGGACCATTGCGTCCATGGTCACGGGGAGGGTGGAGTCGTGCCCCAGGGCCACCTGACCCAGCGAATCCCCGACCAGGACCAGATCGATCCCGGCTTCCTCCAGTATGCGGGCGAAGAGAAAGTCGTACGCGGTGAGGCAGGTGATGCGCTCTCCCCGCTCCTTCATCTCCTGGAAGGTCCGAACGGTGGCCTTGCGAGGCCGCGGGGGGACGTCGGAGCTCACAGATGGCCTCTGGTGTCGCGGGATGGAGGACACGGGGTTCGAGCCACGCCGGAAGCTACCCCCCCTCGCAGCGACCTGTCAATCAGACCGGAACCGGCTCCCTGAGCCGGTGGGAAGGGGATCCGCTCCCCCGCACCCTCCCCCTGTCGCCCCCGGCCCCCTGGCTTATCTTCCGGGGCATGGCCATCCGATGGGACCCGGTTCTCGTCCGGGAAGTGGCCCGGGAGCTCTCCGCCCGGCTGCAG
>SKSR01000277.1 GCA_007122885.1 Gemmatimonadota bacterium | reverse complement strand
GTGTCGGGGCCCGGGTCGTGGCGGGCGTCGTCGCCTTCGGTTGGCTCGTAGGTGCTCACGCCGTCGGCTCCTCGCGGTTGGGGCTCCGGGGCATACAGGACCTCGCGCTTCTGGCGCGAGGCCAGACCAGCGTAGGAGAGCGGAGGACGAGCGGCAAGGAATCAGGCCCCCACGAAGCCCGGGACGGGCGGGCCGCGCGGCCGCGGCGCAGGACACTCCCGGCGCCCCCTCAGATCATGAAGACCCAACCCGGAAGGAGATTCACGGCCTGGGTTTCCACCCACTTGTCCAGGCCCAGGAGAACGGCCATGCCCAGGCCGAGGAGCGTGCCCCCGAGAACCCGCTTCCCCCACGCTCCACTCCTGAGTCCTCCGCCCCTCCAGCGCCGAAGGGCCGACTCGGAGGCGATTCCGGCCACCAGGAGTACCCCTGCGGTGCCTATTCCGTAGGTGAGCATGACTGCGAAGGCCATGGGCATGCTCTGGCCCATGGAGGCCAGGGCGATGGCGGCCCCCAGGGTGGGGCCCACGCACGGAAGCCACACCACCCCCAAAAGGGCGCCCATCCCGAACTGACCCGCCGGTGACGTGCCGGTGGCCCCCCCGGCTCCAGCTCCTCCCAGCCCCAGGCGGGCGACCCCGCTGGAGAGGGCGCCGCTCGCCATATCGTTCAGGTAGGGCACCAGGATGATGCCGGCGGCTCCGATGAGGATCACCGCCGCCACATAGCGGAACAGTTCGGGGTCCAGCCCGGCCTGGACCAGGACGAAGGTCAGGACCGTACCGGCCACCGCGAAGGAAAGACTCATGCCGCCGGCCAGCCAGATGGGGCCGGAGCGACCGCTCACGGCCGCCGAGGACATGACCACCGGCACGAGGGGCCAGACGCAAGGGGACAGGACCCCCACGACCCCGGCCAACAGGGCCAGGGGTATGGCTGTAACTTCGAGGCCCATTATCGCTCAGCGGCCTCGAGGAGCTGGGAGAAAATCGCGTCACGGTTCGTTTCGGCCACGGAGAACCAGAGACGTTCCTCGCCGCGGTAGAGGATCAGGGTGGACTGCCGGGGGGCTTGGAAGCGGGTCACCAGATCCTTGCGCTCATCGAAGTCCACCTGGAGAAGGTGGAAATCCACCTCAGGGTGCTCTTCCTGAAAGGCCGCCAGGATCTCTTGCTGCTGCGCGCAGGTGGGACACCACTCTGCCCAGATGTCCACGAGAATCAGGGCCCCCTCCTCCTGCAACTGCTGGAATCGGTCGTCCGTGAACTCCTCCTTCTCCTGAGCCTGCAGAGGCGAGATCGGAAGGAGGAGGGCAAGGGCGAAAAGGGAAACCAGGAACGGGGCTCGTGGACCGCGGCCTTTCATCATAGGATCTCTTCCGTCGGCTGGGTGCAGTGGGAGCGAGCTGGTCGCTCCAGCGTGGGGGGAATACCTGTCCCGGTCCACCGGTTCCCGGCCCGTGGGAACTCCAGGGCAGGGTTCCCTTCCGTCAGTTCCCCGGGTGGCGAAGTTCCGCCACGGCGTGCATAATTATTCCCCGTGTTGTCACCCCACTCGAGCTCCCGGAACAGGCGTGGCCATGACGGAAACGACGACGATGTCGGATGAGGATCTGTTCGAGCTCCTGTCGACCATCGCCCGTCACGCACCGGACGCCGTGCTCGTCGTGGGTGGGAACGGAACGATCCATTTCGCCCTGGGCGCCACCGAGCGGATCCTGGGGGTTCCGGCCGAGGAGCTGCCGGGGGAGTCCGTGGAGCGTTTCGTCCCCGAGGAGTTTCGGGCGAGGCATCGAGACCTGAGGGCCGCCTACCACGCACGACCGACGCCCCGGCCCATGGGGGAAGGGGGGCCCCTCACGGTGCTTCGGGAGGATGGTTCCCACCTTCCCGTGAGCATCCAGTTGAGTCCCATCCAGTGGAAGGAGCGCCAATGGACCCTCACCGTTCTCCGGGATATTTCCGAGGAGCGGGAGCTGGCCCGCGGGTGGGAGGACCTTCAGCGTCGGTACTCGGAGCTCATACGATCCTCCCCCGACGCCATCTACGAGACGACGGAAGAGGGCAGGATCGTGGAGGCGAACCCGGCCATGGAGGTCCTCCTGGGCTATGACAGGGAGGAGCTAAAGGCCTTGAACGTCCGAGATCTCTATGCCGATCCCACGGTCCGGGACGCTTTCCGGGAGCGGATGGAGGAGGAGCAACGCGTGGCCAACTTTGAGGTCACGCTCACGAGGAAGGACGGGTCGGAGAGGATCTGCCTCCTCTCCGCTTCGCCTCGCAGGGATCCGGAAGGGCGAATCTCCGGCTACCAGGGGATCCTGAAGGACATGACCGAGGAGCGGGAACTGGAGCGGCGGCTCCAGGAGTCCCATCGGCGCTTCGTGGTGGCCGAAGGGGTGGGGCGGATGGGGTCGTGGCAGTGGATCCGGGAGGACCGTGGGATTTCCTGCTCTCCCGGGATGCATCGCCTACTGGGGGTGAACGGAGCCCAAGGGGACCACGATTTCCGTTCGTTCTTGGCTTGGGTCCACGAGGAGGACCGGGACCGGGTGGCGGATCGCTTTCGGACCTTCCAGAGGGAGGGCGGATCGTTGTCCCTGGAGCATCGGATCGTCGTCCACGGGGACGAGGTTCGGTGGCTCAGGCATCGAGCCGAGGCCGAGCGGGACCCCCGGGGACGTCCCTGGAGGCTGGTCGGGACGGTGATCGACGTGACGGAGACCAAGCGGCTCGAAGCCAGGGTGCTGGAGGCCCAGAAGCTGGAAGCGGTGGGGGAGCTGGCGGCGGGGATCGCCCACGAGTTCAACAATCTATTGACCGTCATCCAGGGAAACGCCGAGTTCGCCCTCCTGGACGGGCCGAAGAGCGGGCCCTTCGTAGAGAACCTGGAGCGCATCCGTGCCGCCGCGGATCAAGGTTCCCTGGTGACCGGACGCCTCCTCTCCTTCGCCCAGAGGCAGGTGGTGACCCCTGGGCCCGTAAACCTCAGCGAAGCGGTCCGTTCAGCCGGAAGCCTCCTGGAGGGCTCCTTGGGGCCCCACTTCGAGCTGGATTACGATCTGGAGCCGGCCCTTCCCAAGGTGATCCTCGATCCCCACCAGGTGGAACAGATCGTGGCCAACCTGGTGTTGAACGCCCGAGACGCGGCGCCCCAGGGGGGACGGATCAAAATCTCGACGCGGCTCCTCCGAGCGGAGCAGATGGATGTGTGGGAGGAGGGTGAAGGGGCGTATGTGAGTCTTTCCGTCATCGATGACGGCCCCGGAATGCCTCCCGAGGTCCGGGAGAAGGCCTTCGAGCCGTTCTTTACCACAAAAGGGGTGCAAGGGGGGACGGGGCTCGGGCTTCCGGTGGTGCACGGCATCGCGAAGCAGCAGGGCGGCCGTGTCCGATTGGAGTCCGATCCCGGAGCCGGAACGGCGGTACACGTCGACTTTCCGGTGGCCTGAATCGAAACGGTGGGAGCAGCGCCAGCTCTGGCGTAGGGCCGCTCCGCCTCGTCCTAGTGTGGTGTCGCAGAAGTCCCGTGAAGCACCGAGAGGGTCGAAGCGCCGCTCCAGCAAGGCGCGACGACGAGGCATAGCAGCGCTACGTCGAGGAGGAGCAACACAGCTGGAGCG
>SKSR01000118.1 GCA_007122885.1 Gemmatimonadota bacterium | reverse complement strand
GGCGGTGGGAGTGGTCCTGATCGTGCTGGGCCTGACGGCCTATTTCGGAACGGGGATGGCCAGCGCCACGGCCCTCATTCCGGCGTTCCTGGGTCTGGTCCTATACGTGACGGGTTGGGTGGGGACCCGAAGGGAAGGTGCCCGGACTCCCGCCCTGGTGACCGCCGTCGTGGTGGCGGTGCTCGGGTTCCTGGGCTCCCTCCGGGGGCTGGGCGACTTCATGGTGCTCGTTGCAGGAGGACCCGCCGAACGGCCGGTGGGCGCCGTGGCGCAGACCCTCACCGCTCTCCTTTGCCTGGGCTTCCTCACCTTCGCCGCCCGCTGGTCCTTCTCACAGCGCGGGGGTGGGGAAGGGCAAGCAGGAGGCTGACCGGAAGGGCCCTTTCCGGTCAGCCTCCCCGCGGCTCTTCAGGCCGCTTCCATTTCCCGGGTGTATTCCCCCTTCCTGGCGGCGCTCGTGACCCGGGCCCGGTGGAGGAAAGCGCGCTGGGTGTCCTCGGCGTTCTCCGGGCGGCCCTGCCACGCCTTCTGGGCGGCCGCTTGGAGGCCCCGGCCGTACGAGAAGGTGAGCTCCCACGGTGCGCGGACCCGTGCCGCCAACCGGTTGATGGCATCCAGGTTTACCGTGGCTTCCTCGTCGCTCTGCCCACCGGAGAGGAAGGCGATGCCGGGGACGGCGGCCGGAACGGTCCGGAGGAAGCACTCCACGGTGGCTTCCGCAACTTGTTCGGGGCCGGCCCGGTTCGAGGCTTCCTTCCCCGAGAGGACCATGTTCGGCTTGAGGACCATCCCCTCCAGAGAGACCCGCTGGCGAGCGAGCTGCTGGAAGACCTGGCGGAGGGTCGCTTCGGTGACCTGGAAGCACTGCTCGATGGAGTGGCTGCCATCCATGAGGACCTCGGGCTCCACGATAGGGACGAGGCCGCCTTCCTGGCTCAAGGCAGCGTAGCGAGCGAGGGCATGGGCGTTCACATCGATGCAGTACGGTGTGGGGATATCGTCGCCGATCCGGATCACCGCCCTCCATTTCGTGAAGCGGGCTCCTATCTCCCGGTACTCGTTGATCCGGTCCCGGAGCCCGTCCAGGCCCTCCGTCACCTTCTCCTCCGGAGCCCCGGCCAGGGGCTTGGCCCCCCGGTCCACCTTGATTCCCGGGATCACCCCCTCGTCTTGGAGAAGCTGGATCAGCGGAGTTCCGTCCTCCCCTTCCTGTCGGATCGTCTCGTCGAAGAGGATGACACCGCTCACGTACTCCGAGAAGCCCTCGGTCCGGAAGAGGGTTTCCCGGTAGTTCCTCCTGGTGTCTTCCGTACTCTCCACTCCGATGGCGGCGAAGCGTTTCGTGATAGTGCCCGTGCTCTCGTCCGCGGCCAGAATTCCTTTTCCGGGCCCCACCATCTGTTGTGCGGTGCGCTTCAGTTCGTCGATCCAGTTCGGTGCTTGGGTCATCTTGATCCCCTTCGAGTGCGGGCGTTCACGTGGGCGGGAAGGTTCGTGCCGGGGCCCCGGCGCGCCGGGCCGGTGGAGGATCGCCGGCGGCTCCGTCCCGACGGGCATAGATTTAGCAATGTCCATGCCAAACGTCGGCTTCGGTCGTAGCCGCCACCACCCAGCTCCTATGGCCACGGTAAGGAGCGGAGTGCCGTCGATCAAGCCTCATTCGTCCACCCTGACGAAGACCATTCCATAGACGCGTCCCCGGCTGTGGACCACGTCCGTCACCTCGCCCTCTTCGTCCCGGAGGAAGCGGAGGATCCCGAACTCCGGCGCCTGGAAGCCGTCCCGATAAATCGGCTCCAGGGTCAGAGGGTCGGCGACCGGTCGTCGGGCCGTCAACCTTCCGTCCTCCAATCTGACATCCAAGCCGGTTCGTGCGTCCTCGCTCTCATAGAGTCCGGTGAAGGCCTCGAGCTCCTCCTCCGAAGGGTCGAAGGGTTGCTCCTCCACGAATCGCTCCTCCTGATACCCCTGCGCTACCACCACACGAAGGTCCCCTCGGGCCTGGCCTTCTTCCGACCCGAAACGGAAGAGCCGGCCCGTCCCCGCTTCATGGAACTCCGACTCCGAGAGGGGGATGAGGTCGGCGCCGTTTTCCACCTTCAACGTCCCCTGGTCGAGGATGATCCGCATGTGATCTTGGTTCAGGGTGCTCCGATACGGCCCGGTCAGTGACTCCAGCGTTTCTCCGGGCAGGTCGATCCCCTCCGGGGTCTCCTCCTCATCCTCCTCCGCGCCCAGGAGGACGGCCGCCACCGCCTCCCCCAGCGCCCCCGGGTTGGCGCTGGCCACGTTGCAGAGGACGGCCACGGATAGCTCGTTCCCCGGGAACCGGGCCAGATAGGCCCGGTATCCGCTGGTGGCACCGGTGTGCTGAACCACCGGCCGGCCCAGGCTCTCTAGGAGCTGGAGCCCCATGGCGTAGTGGATCTCGTTTCCGTCCCTCAGGACCCCCGGCTCGTGCATGAGCCGGGTGAAGTCATCCCCGAGCGCTTCTCCCGTGGCCAGCGCCCGGTTCCAGAGGAGGAGGTCCCCCACCGTGGTGAGGAGCGCCGCGTTCCCGTACACGTGCTCGATGGGCCTATCGATCTCGAAGCGCCGGTCTCCCAGCTGGGAGTATGCTGTGCTCCGTCCCGGGACGATCCTACGGTAGTCGGAACGCCACTGGGTGTTCGTCATGGCCAGGGGCTCGAAGATCCGATCCCGCGTGAACGCCTCCAGGCTCCGGCCGCTCACCTCCTCCACGAGCATGGCCAGGAGGTTGTAGCCCGAGTTGCTGTACGAATAGCGGGTTCCGGGTGGGAAGTTGATCTCCGACTGGCGTTCGATGATCTCCAGCACATGCTCGTGGCGGTGGCTCCGCTCGCTCCGGCCCCATCCGGAGATGGCGGCCACGCTTCCCCAGTCCCGGAGGCCGCTCGTGTGGGTGATGAGGTGTCGGATGGTGATCGTCTCGCCGTAGTCCGGCACCCTGGGGAGGTAGTCTCGGACGTCGTCGTCCAGATCCAGCTCGCCGTCCAGGTGGAGGAGGACGGCCGCTGTGGCGGTGAACTGCTTGGAGACGGACCCTGCTTCGAAGAGGGAGGCCGGGGTGTTGGGAATCGAGTGTTCCAGGTCTGCCATTCCGTAGGCCCGAGAGAGAAGGGGCTGTCCCTTCCTGGAGGCGGCCGCGGCGCAGCCCGGCGTCTCCGGCGAGTCGAAGCGTTCGAAGATCTCGTCCACTTCCCGCGCAGCCTCGGCCGGGTCCACTAGCCAGGGCCCCGGATCCTCGCGGGCGTCCCGGGACCCGGCCGCCTCCGGATCGCCCGCAGCCTGGGCTCCCGCTTCCATGGACCATGGGCCGATGGGAAGGAACACCAAGAGGAGCAGGGAGGTGGAGATCGGCGCTGGGCGCCGGGCCGAAAGCTGAAGTGCATAGCTCATAGAAGAAATTCTGCCCTCGCTTCGTGCGTGCGTCAAAGGCGTTCGAAGGCGGGGGCAGGTCGCCCCTGATCTGTCCGTCGGTCGCCAACGGACGCCGGACGGTTCAGCAGCCGGCCCCCGTGTTGTGGTCGGATGGGAGTCTCGGGTACCTTTCCGGACGCCGGACGCCGGACGCCGGACGCCGGACGCCGGACGCCGGACGCCGGACG
>SKSR01000336.1 GCA_007122885.1 Gemmatimonadota bacterium | reverse complement strand
CGCAGAGCTCGATCATCTCGTCCTCCCGCCGCTCGATCTCGGCCAGAACCCGGGAGTAGTGGGTCACCAGGTGTTCGGTCATCTCCACCACACGCTCCTCGCGCAACCCCACCTGATTGGCCGTGTCCCGGTAGAAGGGGATGCTTCCCAGAGAGTCCAGGTGAATCCGCTCGAGAACAGGCTGGAGCTGCTCCGTGTCGGCGTCTTCGGACTGCATAGGGTCCGTGAAGATGAGCTTGCCTCCCGGCTTCAGGATCCGGGCCGCCTCGTTGATGGCCTGAATCCGGTTTCCGCTGTGGAGGAAGGAATCCTGGCACCAGACCAGATCGAATCGGTCGTCCGGGAAGGGCACGTCCTCGAAGTTGCCGTCCACCACTTCGATCTTGTCCGCGAAGCCCTGCTCCCGATTTAGCTCCCGGTTCCTTCGGTTCTGGACCTCGCTCAAGTTGAGACAGGTCACACGGCACCCGAACCGATCCGCAAGAAAGCGGGCCGCTCCTCCATAGCCGGCTCCCAGGTCCACCACCTCCGTATCCTCGGTGATTTCGGGAAGGAAGGAGATCATACGCTCCACCGTCCGGCGGCTGGCCTCGAAGACCGTGTCGTCCTCGCTCTCGTAGAGGCCGATGTGGATGTCCTCACCGCCCCAGATGTTGGCGTAGAAGCGGTCCGCCGGAGTGCTGTTGTAGTAGTCCCGGCTCACGGAAACGACCTCGGAGTCCCCGGTTCCGGACTCCTCGATCCGGTTCAGCTTCTCGGGGGCAGTGTACATCTTCTCCGCCACGTGGATGAAGAAGTCGGGCTCGTGCTTCTCGTAGTTCGCTTTGAAGTCGCCATACGTGAAGATCTGCTGGAAGCCCACCTCCCTCATGAGCCGCCGGACGTAGTCCCGGCGGATCGGATACATGTTCAGGTGGAAGACCTCTCCGTCCGGGAATTCATAGCGGAAGCGGGCCAGACCCGGGTCCAGGTACTCGGGCTCCGCCTTCACATTCTCGCCCGTGTAGTAGAACGAGTGCTTGGACGAATACCCCTCGTCCAGCATGGCGTCGTAGTTCCGCTGATCCAGGATCAGGACCCCGTCGTGCTTCAGGAGGGCGTAGAACTCGGCCAGCGTCTTCCTCCGATCGTGCTCGGTGTGAAGGTGGGTGAACGAGTTCCCCAGGCAGATGATGGCGTCGAAGGTGTGCCGGAGGTCCCGGTTCAACCACCGCCAATCCGCTTGGGCGGTCCGGAGGATGATGCCCCGCTTCCGGGCATTCTCGAAGGCCTTGGCGAGCATGGCCGGGCTTCCATCCACGCTCACCACCTCGAAGCCCGCCTCGATGAGGCGCACGGAGTGGAAACCCGTTCCAGTGGCCACGTCCAAGACCCTCCGGGCACCTCGCTTCTTGAGCTCCCTGATGAAGAAGTCCCCTTCGGACTTGGCCCGACCGTCCCAATCGATGAGGTCGTCCCACTTCTCGACGAACCGCTCGATGTATTCTTCCTGATAGTGATCGGTGTTCCGGACCTTGACCGGGTCGGAACCGAAGTCTTGCGTTGTTTTATCGCTCACTGAGGTCTCCACCGTAGGCACTCCGTCGGGGTTGGCGTTCTCGAGTATGGCGAGGGAGCGGGTACGGCCTCGAGGACGGCCCCGCAGGCACACGCCGCGCCGGACGGCTGATGTCCGGCCGGCTCCACTCTCATCCTTCACTTTCCGTTGATGCGGATCTTGATGCCGGCGCCCAGGGGGGCGGGGACACCGGCTGTCGGGCGCGAGCCCCGCTCCCAGGCAGACTTCATACTAAAGGAGTGGGGGGAATGTTGCAAAGCACCCCCCCGACCAGATCGTCCAGCCGGGAAGGCTCAGAGCACCCCCAGTCGGGCTCGGAGACGACGATGGGGGCGACGTTCGTCCAGATTCCGAAGCCCCAGCTCCCTGGCCATGTTCCGTGCCTCTCGGAGCTCGCCCCCCGTCAGCGTCCGGTTCAGTTCGGGGTATCGCTCCGGCCCCACCGCTCCATCGGGTCGGTACTGGTCCATGAGGTTCACATAGGTCTCGGGACCCAACTCTTCGGCCACCCAGCGAAGGATCTGCCGAGTCTCATCCAGCCCCCCGGGCATGACGAGGTGCCGGACGATGAGCCCCTTTTGTGCCAAACCCTCGTCGTCCACCCTCAACTTCCCCACCTGTCGGTGCATCTCGCGGATCGCCGTCCGAGCGTACTCCGGGTAGTCCTCAGCCTTCATGTACTTCCGGCTCGCCTCGGAGGACCAGTACTTGAAGTCCGGCATATAGATGTCCACCATGCCGTCCATGAGCTCCAGGCTATGGAGTGCGTCGTAGGCGCTGGTGTTGTAGACCACCGGGAGGCGCAGTCCCCGAAAGGCGGCTTCGTGGAGAGCCTCCACCACCTGGGGAACCACGTGCTCAGGAGTCACGAAGTTGATGTTATGGCACCCCAGACCCTGAAGCTCCAGCATCATCCCGGCCACCCGCGCGGCGGGCACGCCAACCCCCGCTCGGGGGCGGATGTCCTGGCTGATGTCGTGGTTCTGACAGAAGACGCAGCGGAGATTGCAGTGGGCAAAGAAGATGGTGCCCGATCCGTTCCACCCCCGGAGGCAATCCTCCTCACCGAAGTGAGGGAAGTAGCTGGCCACCACCGCGTGTCGACCCGTCTTGCAGGCGGACCACTTCCCCTCGAGCCGGTTGACCCCGCAATCCCGGGGGCAGGCCCGACACTCCTCCAACTCGGCCCTGGCCCTCCGGAGCCGGTCCTGCCAGTCATCGTCGGTGAGGCCCTGGAAGGCGGGCCGAGGCCCTTGGTCGGCGAAGTCCTGCGAAGGATCCTTCATGGTATGTTCGACGGGTCTGTTGCGGAGTGGTACGATGCTCTCAGGGTCCCTTATGTATGGTGCGATCCCGCACCGCCCGGTGCAAGCCGGATGGACCCGAAGCCGATCCCGGGCGCCCCCCGTTCCCGAGTTTCCGGGACGGCCGGATCCCCGCACCGCCTCCGGAGACGCGGGGGAGAGCCGACGAGAAGAGGAGCCTGAGCCGAGTGAGCCGCGACGCCGACTGCGTCCAGTTCCTCCAGTGGGCCCTCCCGCGGTTGGGGCTGCGATGGGCCGGGTTCTGGAGAGTCCGGTGGCAGGTGTGCCGGCGTATCCTGGCCCGCGCCCGGGAGGTGGGGGTGGAGGGGTTCGGGGGATACCGGGATCTACTGGAGGGAGAGGAGCCGGGAGTTCCGGGCTCCCGTGCCGGCGAGTGGAAGAGATTGGAATTCTTGTGCCGCATTTCCATTTCCCGTTTCTACCGGGACCGAGGGACCTGGCAGGAGCTGGAGAAGCTCGTCCTGCCGGAGCTCGCCGGTACCTCCGGGAGTCGAGAGAAGGCGTATCTCCGGGCCTGGTCCGCCGGATGCGCCTCGGGAGAGGAGCCCTACACTCTGACCCTCCTCTGGGACGAGCTCCGCGAAGCGCACGGGGATTGGCCCGAGCTTCGCATCCTGGCCACGGATCGGGATCCTCATCTCTTGCGAAGGGTTCGGGCGTCAGCCTACCCCGAGGCGACGCTCAAGGATCTTCCCCCGGCTCTCAAGTCCCGAGGCTTCACTCGACACCCCGGCACGCCGGAGGCGCACTACCGCCTCCGACCATCGTTCCGCAGTGGCGTACATACCGTGGTGGCCGACGTTCGTGAGGGCTCGCCGGGACGCTCCTTCGTGTTGATCCTCCTCCGAAACCTGGCCTTCACGTACTTCGATGAAGAGGGGCAGCGAAGGGCGCTCGAGATCGTCCTGAACGCCTTGGAGCCAGGGGGCGTCCTGGTGATCGGAGGACACGAAAGCCTTCCGGAAGGCACCTGGCCCCTGGAACCCGTGGGCCGGCAGGGCACCCTCTACCGCCACGCCCACTGAACGCCGGTGGATGCCGGCCCGGCCCACTGGGCTCCACCGGAGGGTCGAACCGGAATCCCCCCTTCTGCAACGGTGTAGGAGATCCGACTCGGGCGGTGAGCCCGGGGTGAACTCACGCGTCAGGGAGGAAGTCGGAATGAGCTGGAAAGCATATACGCCATGGGCCGTCCCGGTGGTCGTGGCCGGGGGAATCCTGGCCGGGGGCCTTTCCCTGGGCCAAGGTCCCGATGCGGGGGCTCCGACTCCCGCCACCGAAGCTCGCGGGGGCCTGGGAGCGGACTTGGACGCCCTCCGTACCCACGATCCCGAGGACTTCTCGGCCCTGATCACCGCGGACGACCTGTACAACCGGATCTACTTTCTGGCCTCCGACGCGCTCAAAGGCCGGGATACGCCCAGCCCGGGCCTGGAGGCGGCCGCCGCGTATCTCGTTTCCGAGCACCGGCGAATGGGGCTGGAACCCGCCGGGGAGGACGACACCTTCTACCAACGATTCCCCTTCCAAAGGCGGGGCTTGAACGTGGACGGAGTGGAGCTCCAGGTGGGGGATGCGGCCCTGACCTACGAGGAAGACTTCTTCGTGATGGGTGGCGCCGAGGAGCCCTTGGACGGACCCCTGGTCTTCGTCTCCGGAGACGGAAACCCGGGGAGCGATGGGGCGTTGGAGGGTGCGGTGGCCCTCTTCGCCCTCGAGTCGGGACCGGGGCCGGAACTCCTCCAGGAGGCATCGGCCAAAGCGGGCCTGGCGGAGCGGGAGGGGGCTCGTGCGGCACTCCACATCCTGGACCCGGGCTTCCCGGCGCAGAGCATCCGTCAGGCCGCCGTGGGTATGGCCCAGCCCCAGTGGACGGTAGGGGAGCAGCCGCCCTTTCCGCAGATCTTCATGACCAGGGACGCCGCGGAGCGCCTCCTGGAGGACGGGCCGGCGAACGTGGAGGAACTCCTAACTCGGGCCTCGGAAGGGGCGGCCGTCCGAGAAACCCTGGAAGGGCTGGATGTCTCCGGAGCCGTGCCGGTCAACACGCTGGAGAGCGCATACCCTCCCAACGTGCTCGCCAAGCTCCCCGGCAGCGACCCCGAACTCCGGGACGAGTACATCATCCTGAGCGCCCACTTCGATCATGTTGGGGTGGGCCAGCCCATGAACGGGGACTCCATCTACAATGGCGCCGACGACAACGCGTCGGGTACCGCCGCTCTCCTGGAAGTGGCCCGCGCCCTCCGCTCCCTTCCCGAGGCTCCGCGACGGACAGTGGTTTTCGCCCACGTGAGCGCGGAAGAGAGGGGCCTCCTGGGATCCGAGTGGTTCGTGGACAATCCCACTATACCCATCGAGAACGCAGTGGCGAACATCAATGCGGACATGGTGGGCAGCGATACCCACGCGGATTCGGTCTTCATCATCGGGAAGGAGTACTCCACGCTGGGAGAGCTGGTGGATGATGTGAACTCGGGCCGTCCCGAGCTGAACCTGACGGCGTCCGAGGACATCTGGCCCGAGGAACGGCTCTTCTTCCGGTCGGACCAATTCCACTTCATGCGCAAGGAGATCCCGTCCCTCTTCTTCTTCACCGGCCTTCACGACTGCTACCACCAGCCGTGCGACACCCCGGATTTCGTGGACCCGGACAAGGCCGCCCGGATCGCCCGACTCATCGCGCACTCGGTGGTGGAGATCGCCAACCGGGACGAGCGGCCCGAATGGTATCCGGAAGGAATCGAGGAGGTCCGGAGGATGACGGCCGGAGGGCGCTGACCGGAGGCCGGAGCCGTCCTTACCCGGGGCTTCGAGCAGCCGCCGGGCCGGGGGAGTCCCCGCCGCCGATGAGGGCGGTGAGGAAGGGGAGCAACTGCTTCTTCCGGCTCACCACGCCTTCCATCCGATAGATTCGCCCCTCCTCCACCGCCGGGTAGGTGATCCGCTCCACAATCTCCGGTCGGCCGGAGTAGACCAGGAGGGAGTCCTGGCTCTTCACGTCCGTGACCATGAGGACGGCGAAGTCCAAGGACTCCTCCTTTCGAACCCGTTCCAAAGCCTCCACGAGTCCGTCCCGCCGGTCCCAGAATCCATCGAAGTCCACCTCCTCCACCTGGGAAATGGAGAACCGCCAACCGCCCTCCTCGTAGACTTTCCGGTCCTGACCAAGGGCATCGTCGGGCGCGTTCTGAAGCACAACGGACCCCGACGAGAAGATGATCTCGGCCAGCTCCGAGCCGGTGAGGCCGGCCTTCTCCTCCAGCCATCCCAGAATCTCCCGGTCCACCGGGGTGCTGGTAGGGCTTCGAAGGTTCAACGTGTCGGCCACCAGTCCCCCCATGAGAATTCCGGCCATGGGCGCCGTAAGATCCACCGAGTCCCGCCGGTACAGGTCGGCCACGATGGTGCACGTGGAGCCTACGGGTCGGTTGAGGAAGAGGATCGGGTTCACGGTTCGCAGGTCGCCCAGTCGATGGTGGTCCACTACCTCCACCACCTCCACCTGGTCGGCGCCCGCCACGGCCTGGTTGAGCTCGTTGTGATCCACCAGGATCAGGCGGGTGTCGCTGGGCCGCAGGATGTCCCGCCGCGTGAAGACGCCCAGAAGACGCCCCTCCTCGCTCGTAACCATGAAGACGGCGGGCCCCAGGGTGGCCGTCCGCCGTCGGACCTCCTGGACGGTGGTTCCGGGCCTGAACTCCACCACCTCTCGGGACATGATCCCTTCAATGGGTGTGGCCGCCCGGACGGTCCACGCCGTGGTGGCCGAATCGTACGGGCTCACCACCACGCTCACCCCCGCCTCCCTGGCCCTCTCCTTGACGGCCCTGGAAACCCTGAGGTTTCCAGTGACCACCACCAACCGGACGCCCATCTCGATGGCCCGAAGCTGGATGTCCTCCCGGTCGCCTACCACGACGACGGTCTGGTTCTCGGGGATCTCGTCCTGCTCCATGAAGCGGCCGAACGACCGGATATCCATGGCACCCACCCACACGTAGAGCTCTTCCATCCGGTCCTCCTCCACGGTGTGGAGGGCCTTCGCTTCCAAGGACGCGACGATGGAACGGAGGGTGGTCCGAACCCGCCTCATCTCCTTCACCTGACCAACCTTCGGAACGAAGTACTGGCCCAGATGAAAGATGGTCACCACACCTTCCAGCCGTCCGAACTCATCCACGACGGGTAGCGCCTGTATGTCGTGCTCCTCGATGACCCGAAGGGCTTCGGTGCAGGTGGTGCCCGGCGATGCGGTGACAGGATCCCGCGCCATCTGCTCCTCGACCTTGGGGGTCACATCGGCGATGAAGGAGGGCAGGGGCACCCCGAATCGGTCCAGGATGGCGTCGATCCGCACGTTGGAGTTGCCGCACCGGGCGGGCCTGTATCGCTCGGTCGGGTCCGTCCGGGACTTGAAGTCGCTGTACGCGATGGCCGAGCAGATGGCGTCGGCATCCGGGTTTCTGTGTCCGAAGACGAGAATGGGAGAGGAAGACATGGGCGAAGGTCCGGGGGTGGAAGAAGGGTTTCGGGCGTAGAACGTTCCAGGGCGTCTTGAGGCCGGCCGGAACGGAGACTTTCGTGAGCGAACCCCGGGCTCAGCGGACCACCCGGTGGGCACGGATCATGGCGGCCAATGCCCCCACTCGGAGGGCGAACGACGCCGGCCCCCACGTCCCCGCGATGAGGAGGGCCAATTGATGGAAGGGGAAGAAGCTGGCGTACGCCATGATCCCCCATCGCTTCCGAAACCACAGGGCGGTGGCGGCGGCTCCCTCCACAGCAGCCCCCAGCAGCAGGTACGGCGGGTAACCGGCCCCCACTTCCCGGCTCCCGGGAAGCGCCGCTTCTATGGCGAGCTGAAGAGCCCCGGCTCCGGCCAGGAGGGCCGCCACGAGCGGTGCCCCCCGCCGGTCGTCGCTCCCCTCCGGGCCCTCTGCTCCCCGCTGTCCTTCCGTCATCGTCGCCCTCTCCCCGGGACCGGCCCGGGGACGACCGGCCCCATCCTCAAGCTGGCGGAGCCGTTCAGCGCCATGGGAACGCTCGGCTCCGGGGCGCCGGCGCGCACCCGTGATCCGAAGCACCTTCCGGGCACGAAGAAGCCCGGAAGGGCCCAAAGGTGGATGGGATTCCGGGGGAGGACAAGAGGAGGGAAGTTCGTATCAATGCGTCAGGGGCGAGGAGGGCACTGAGCGCCACCTTGGCCGTCATTGTGACGACGGCCTGCGGGCCGAGCCAGGATCCCGCCGACCTGGTGGTGGTCAACGGTACCGTCCTCATTATGGACCCGGAGCTCCCGGAGGCGGACGGAGTCGCCGTTCGGGACGGCCGGGTGGCGGCGGTGGGGGATGTGCGGGAGATCCGGGAGTACGTGGGCCCGGCCACGGAGGTCCTGGATCTGGATGGCCGGACCCTGGTGCCAGGGTTCATCGAAGGGCACGGCCACTTCCTGGGACTGGGCGAATCACTCATGACCGTCGACCTCTCGGGGACGCGCTCCTGGGAAGGGGTGATCGAGGCGGTGGCGGCGGTGGTGGACGAGGTTTCACCCGGCGAGTGGATCACGGGCCGGGGATGGCATCAGGAGCGCTGGGACCCACCGCCGGACCATGCCTTCGAAGGGGTCCCGACCCACCACGACCTGACGGCGGTCAGCCCCGACAACCCGGTACTCCTGACCCACACCAGCGGTCACGCCTCCTTCGCCAACGCCCGGGCGCTGGAGGAAGCCGGGATCGACGGGGAAGCCCCGGACCCGGAGGGGGGACGATCGTCCGGGACGAGGATGGGGAGCCCACCGGTTTCCTGCGTCAGGCCGCCCAGGATCCTGTCCGAAGCGCCCACGAGCGGGCCAGGGAGGGAATGACCGACGAAGAGCGGGCATCCCGCTTCCGCCAGCAGGTCGAACGGGCAGGTGAGGAAGCGCTGTCCAAGGGCATCACCACGTTCCACGACGCCGGGACGGGCTTCCGGGACATCCGGCGCCTGGAGGAGATGGCCCGGGAAGACGAGCTACCGGTGCGGCTGTACGTCATGGTCCGGGGGGAGTCGGACCGATCCCTGGAGGAGGAGCTCGGCGATTACCGCTTGGAGGGAGTGGGCGACGGCTTCCTGACCGTGCGGGCCGTGAAGAGTCAGATCGACGGGGCTCTGGGCACTCACGGCGCCTGGCTGTTGGAGCCGTACGCCGACCAGCCGGAGCGCACCGGCCTTCCCCAGAGGGATCCCGACGACCTGCGACGAACCGCCGAGATTGTCCGGGACCACGGGTTCCAGCTCAACACCCATGCCATCGGTGACCGTGGGAACCGGGAGGTCCTGGACATCTACGAGGACGTACTGGGGGAAACCGAGGACCATCGGTGGCGGATCGAGCACGCCCAGCACCTCCACCCCGACGATACCCCGCGATTCGGGGAGTTGGGGGTGGTGGCCTCCATGCAGGGAGTCCACGCCACCTCGGACGGTCCCTGGGTGAAGCCTCGGATCGGGACCGAGCGGGCCCGGACGGGTGCCTACGCTTGGCGGGCCGTCCTGGATTCAGGGGCGGTGATCTGCAACGGAACGGACGCCCCGGTGGAGGACGTGGATCCGTTGGCATCCTACAGGGCCTCCGTCACCCGCCTGATGGCGGACGGGGAAGCCTTCTTTCCCGAGCAGAGGATGAGCCGCCAGGAGGCCCTGGAAAGCTACACGCGGGCGTGCACATACGCCTCGTTCCAAGAGGACCGGGTGGGTACCATTGCGCCCGGCAAATGGGCGGACCTGGTGGTCCTGAGCGACAACCCCCTCACCGTTCCGGACGAAGGGCTGGAAGGGCTGGCCGTGGAACACACGATCCTGGGCAGAGAGATTCGCTACTCCGGCTGAGGCCCCATCCTCACCCACCTCAGATGATCCGGGTCAGGAAGAGGGTGCTCAGGCCCAGGTAGATGGTCACCCCCGTGATGTCGGTCACCGTGGTCAGGAAGGGACCGGTCATCATGGCCGGATCCTTCCCGAAGCGCTTGATGATGAAGGGGAGAGAGCCTCCGACCACTCCGGCCACGAGGACGTTCACCCCCAGGGCGACACCCGCCACGAGCCCCAGCCAGGGATTGCCCTCGAGAACGAAGGCCATCCCGGCGAAAAGGGTCCCCAGCGCGGCACCGTTCACCAGACCTACCAGCACTTCCTTTCGAACGGCTCTCCAGAAGTCCCGGATCCGGACCTCCCCCAGGGCGATGCTCCGGATGGCCACCGAAAGCGCCTGGATCCCCACGTTCCCGCCCATGTCGGTGATCATGGGGAGAAAGGCCGCCAAGATGGCCACCTGCGCAATCGTCTCCTCGAAGGAGGCGATGACGAAGACGGCCCCCAGGTTCAGGAAGACGTTCCCCACCATCCACGGAAGCCGCCTTTGGACCGCTCCCATGGGCGGAGTGAAGAAGGACTCGTCGGGGGAGCCCTGGGCGGATCGGACGAACCCCTGGGCCACCTCTTCCGTCAGAAGCTCGAAAGCGTCCCCTCGCGTCAGCACACCCACCAACCGCTGCTCCGCGTCCACGACCGGGAGAAGCTTGTAGCCCCGGTTCCTGAGCCGGTGGGCGGCCTCGACGGCATCGTCGTCCGCTAGGACGGCCACCAGCTCCCGGGTCATGATCCGGTCCACCGGGGTTTCCGGTGGAGCGCTGAGGAGCTCCCGAAGCGACAGGACCCCTTCGGGACGTCTCTCACCGTCCACCACGTAGATGTACGCCGTCCGCTCCACGTAGTCGGGAGCCGAACGGATGGCCGCCAGGGCGTCTTTCACCGTGGAGCCGGACTCGATGGCCACGTAGTCCAGGACCATGACCGCCCCGGCGGTCTCCGGGGGATATCGGCCCAGCCGCTCGATGAGTCCACGTCCGGGCTCGTCCACGGACATGAGGAGCTCTTGAGCCACCTCCGGCTCCTCCTCCCGGAGAGCGTGGTAGATGTCCGCGGCGAAGTCGGGCCGGACGCGACGGAAGAGGTGCACCCGCTCCTCCGGGCTCGACCCTACGAGGATCTCGGCGGCCAGTGGAGGCGGCATCCTTCCGAGAACCTCCCCGACCCGCTCCTCGGGAAGAGCGAAGAGCACCGCGTGCGCCGTCTCCGCCCGGCACTCGGTGAGAGCCCTGGCCACGCTCATGGTTGAGAGTTGGGCCGCCCTGTCGGTGGCCTCCGGTACGTCCCCCCGGGTCAGCGCTTCCTTCATCTCCTCCAGTTGGTTGGCGATGGTCTCGGGAAGAAGCAGCATGGATCAGGCTCCGCGTGTCGAAGGATCGGCAAGTGAAACGGGAGACGAGTCCGGCGACGGCCTATGCGGGCCCCGAGAAAGGTGTGGCTTCCTTCCCGCCCGGCGAAGCGTCAACGGCAGGGAAAGCGTGAAACGCAGGGCGGTCTGACGCATCCGCGGACCGGAGACGGGCGGCTTCCTCTCTGGGTCCGACCCCGAGGAAGCCCCGGCCGGCGCCGAGGATGGCGACGCGTCCGAGGGTCTCTCCTTTCCTGCCAGGTCCACCCGGGGGCGAAACGAGGAGAAAAGGAGCCCCACTTCGGCCCGGACCGGCCTCCCCGCCGGGTGAAGTTCCAGCCCGGCCGCCAGGTCCAACGCCCGATCCGCTGTCCCGGCCGGGAGTTCCAACGATGACCCGGGATCCGGACCCGGCTGTTGAAAGCCGTGGAACGCGCGAAAGTGGACCCCTCCACCCACGACGAAGAACGGTTGAGCCACCAGGAGTGTGGGAACGGGGCGGAGCACGACGCCCATCGAGAGAATCAGTGCTGAGGTGCGGGCTTCTCTCGACGAACCTTGCTCAGCCAGCGCCCTAACCCTGAACGAGGTGGGTGGAGCGCGGAGGAGTGCCAGTCGGAGGGAGGTGGCATCCGGGGAGCCCACCTCCGCCGCTCCCCCCCAGAGAGCCGAGGGGCCGGGGCGAGTCAGCTCGGCGTGAACGACGGCTCCCTCTCGCCATTCCCCGAACGGGGCCATGGGGGCCTGGATTCCGGCGTGAGGGACTACCCGAACAAAGCCCTGGCCGTGGAGGGGAAGGGGGAGGAACCCCAGCACCCAGAGCAGCAAGAGGAGCGTGGCCGGGCCGGGCCGGGGAGTCACACGTCCAGGTTCTTCACGTACTTGGCGTTCTTCTCGATGAACTGCCGGCGGGGCTCCACCTCCTCCCCCATGAGCCGGGAGAAAATGGAGTCGGCTTCGGCGGCACTATCCATGGTGACCTGGAAAACCGTCCGGGTCTCCGGATCCATGGTCGTCTTCCAGAGCTGATCCGGGTTCATCTCGCCGAGACCCTTGTAGCGCTGGATCGACAGGCCCCTGGCGTCCTCCCCTTTCCCATTGGTCAGACGCTGGACGATCTCCTCCCGCTGGGCTTCCGAGTAGGCGTAGTG
Source organism: Gemmatimonadota bacterium (assembly GCA_007122885.1). Classification (GTDB taxonomy): domain Bacteria; phylum Gemmatimonadota; class Gemmatimonadetes; order Longimicrobiales; family Gaopeijiaceae; genus SKSR01. The sequence goes on along the minus strand of SKSR01000336.1, from coordinate 697 downwards.
GTCTTCCTTCCCTTTCTGGATCCGGTACAGGGGCGGTTGGGCGATGTACACGTAGCCCGCATCCACGAGCTCACGCATCTGACGGAAGAAAAAGGTGAGGAGAAGCGTGCGGATGTGGGCTCCGTCCACATCCGCGTCCGTCATGATGATGATCTTGTTGTAACGGGCCGCATCCAGGTCGAAGTCGTCCTTGATCCCCGCACCGATGGCCGTGATCATGGCCCGGATCTCGGTGTTGGAGAGTACCTTGTCGATCCGGGCGCGCTCAACGTTCAGGATCTTCCCCTTGATGGGGAGGATGGCCTGGTACGATCGGTCCCGCCCCTGCTTCGCGGATCCACCGGCCGAGTCTCCCTCCACGATGTAGATCTCGGTCATGGAGGGATCGTTCAGGGAGCAGTCGGCCAGCTTCCCCGGGAGAACTCCTCCCTCCAGGGCGTTCTTCTTGCGCGCCAGGTCCCGGGCCTTCCGGGCCGCGTCGCGGGCCCGCGCCGCCTGAAGGGACTTTTCGACGATGGCCTTGGCCACCTTCGGGTTCTCGTCGAGGAACATGGCGAGCTGCTCGTTGACGGCGGCTTCCACCGCACCCCGGACCTCTGAGTTGCCCAGCTTCGTCTTGGTCTGCCCCTCGAATTGGGGCTCCATGACCCGGACCGAGAGGACGCAGGTAAGGCCCTCCCGGACATCGTCTCCCGAT
>SKSR01000161.1 GCA_007122885.1 Gemmatimonadota bacterium | reverse complement strand
TGGCTCCTCACATTGGTGCAGGGTGGACGGGGTGGGCCGTCCCTCGCCGTCCCGCGAAGGAATTCGGAGTCACACCTTCGTACCTGGCCGAAGGGTGCGGTCATCCCACGGAACAAACAAGTGAGACCGCGTTATCAGCAGGATCCGGGTTCGTGGCGCCGCGAGCGCGGTCCTGCGCCACCACTTGCGCGGGGGCGCTGGCGAGTCTGCGGTCCTGCAGCCACCACTTGCGCGGGGGCGCTGGCCAGTGCGCGGCCCTGCAGCTACCACTTGCGCGGGGGCGCTGGCCAGTGCGCGGCCCTGCAGCTACCACGCGCGCGGTCGCGATGAGGAGTCCGCGATCCTGCGCCACCATCGGCCATCGGAGCCGCCATGCGAGTCCGTTCCACCCTCCCGGTACGAAGCCTCGGCACCGTTCTGCTTTTCGTGCTGGTGGGATCCGGCGAGCGAACCTCCACGCTCGCTCCTATGCCACTGCCAGGTGAGGCCTGCGTCCAATGCGGAGGGGACCTCTTACTCTCCGATCAAGTCGGACGGGACATCCCGAGCCAGGACATCCAGAAGCGACACCCCCCGACCGCCTTTACGGTCCCGATCGGCCGGGACTGGGAGCTCCTGGTCCTGGACCTCTATCCGCATCGGGATCACGTCCACGTTGGGTCAGTGTCGGAGTTGGACCCGTTGGGGAGGAATCCCACCGCGATCCGGTTCATCGACGACGAACGCCTCTTGCTCGTAGCGGAAGGGGAAGAGGGGAGGGCGAGCGTTCAGGTCTACAATCTGTTGGAGGATGTCTCCCGCCAGGTGCTCGAGCTACCCGGATCGGCTTCCCATCCGCTCCTCGGCCCGGGCGGCGAAGGGTTCTCCCTGCTGCGTACGCCACCTGGGGAAGAGCAGAACCGCATCGTCGTTCATCCATCCTTCGGGGAAGACGCAGGGGAGGGCGCGGAGGAGCTTGCCCTTCCCGAGTTGTCGGGAGTGGAGGCTTATGCGTGGGCCGGCGAGAAGTCGCTGGGTTTCGTCCGTGAGGGAAGCCTCTTCTTGGCGGACCTCGAAAGTGGGGAAGTCACCCATGTCCGGGGGCAAGTGGGGGCGGTTCTCGAGTCAATCCCCGACGAGAACGCGGTGAGTTTCGTGGATCAATCCGATCCGGATCAATGGTTCATTGGTCGGATGGAGGGGACGACGGGGGAAGTTCAACTCCTCGTCGACACTCCGCCCGGAAGCGAGGAGCATGCGTGGCTCTCCTCCGTAACGGTGTTGATGAGCCACGACGGCATCGTCTACCGCTATTCCCTCGGAGGAAGAGGCGAGTGGATTCCCATGGCCGACCTCCGACCGTACATCGGCGCCTTCGAACGAATGGCGATCGCTCCTTCCGGACTCCGCATGGCGGTGCTGGTGCCTCGCTGACTCCTCCTCGGGGCGATCCGGTCCCGGTCCCACACTTCGTCTCACTGCCCTAGACCGGCCGGCGATCCTGGCCACGGCAACGACTCTGCCGGCCGAAGGCCGGACCTGGCCCCGATTGAATCAACGGGGACCCGGTCGGCCGCTCCCGTGGAGGCTCGGAAGGGAAGCGGCGTCGCGTTGGTGGGAGGCTCACCATCCGCCCTGGATGGGAGGTTGACGGGCGGGGTTTTTAGGGTAGGCTAATGGGAGAGTTAGCGGAGGCTAAAAATGTGCACCCAGGGAGATCCGCCATGCCGTTTTTCGGGTCGGAAAGAGTGGATATAGCGGGTCGGTCCGAGGAAACCGGGGCTCGACGGCCTGGACGAGAGCCCGGTCGCGAGGGGCGCCCGCTCCGTGGCTCGGCCGTGATGGCCCTGTTCACGGTCCTCCTCGGTGGCGTTCCCCTGGACTCCGCCGCCGCGCAGGAGCCGAGACCCGCCGCTGGAGAGGCCGTCGATCTCCGTGGGCGCGTGATCGATCAGGCTGGGGTGCAGGCCGGGGCGGGAGCGCCGGTCCCCGGCGCCCGGGTGATCCTGGAGGATCTGGGCCGTACGGCGCGGACCGATGGTCAGGGAACGTTCCGGTTTTCCGAGGTTCCCGAAGGAAGCTGGACCGTTCGTGCGGAAGCCGCAGGGTTCCGCACGGAGACCATGACCGTGGAAGTCGGGGCGCCGGGGGAGGGAGCGGTGGAGGTGGAGCTGTCTTTCAGCGAGCGGTTTTTCGAGGCCGCGGAGTTGGTCGCCTCCGTATCTCCGCTGGAAAACCCGGTGGGCTATCAGCCGGCGCAGGCTTTGGACCGGGAGCAACTCGCTCGGCGGATGGGTCCGTCGTTGGGGACGATCCTGGATGGAGAGCCCGGCGTCGCCATGCGGACCATGGGATCGGCGCCGGCCCGACCGGTGATCCGGGGCTTCGACGGAGATCGGGTTCTGGTCCTCGAGAACGGGGAGCGGATGGGGGATCTGTCGGAAACGGCGGCGGACCATGCGGTCTCGCTGGACCCGCTGGCGATGAAACGAGTGGAGGTGGTTCGGGGGCCGGCGAGCCTGCTCTATGGGGCGTCGGCCTTGGGGGGGGTCGTCAATCTCCTCACGGCCGACATTCCGGATGGGTGGAGTCGGGGGTGGTCCGGGTCGGTGGCCACGCAAGGGGCCTCGGTGAATCGGGGAGCCGCCGCCTCCGGAGACGTGACCTACGGGACGGACCACTGGGCCGCTACGAGCCGTCTCTCCCTCCGCGAGACCAGTGACCTCCGAACTCCCGAAGCACGCCTCCCGGGCACCCACCTCTCGAGCCTGGACGGACAGGTGGGACTGGCGAGGGAACAGGGCGGCCTCCGGGTCGGCGGTTCGTTTTCCTTCACCGACCGGACCTACGGGATTCCTGAAGCCATCGAGGACGAGGATGAGGAGGTCTTCGTGGAGATGGAGCGGCAAGCGGCTCAGGGATTCCTGAACTGGCGGCCCCAATCCCCCGGTGCCGTCAAAGGACTCGAGCTCCGCGTGTCCGGTACTCGGTTCTTCCAGCGGGAGATCGAGCAGGAGTTCGAGTTGAGCGAAGAAGGGAGGAGCGGGCAGATCCGGCGCCTGATCGATGAAGACATTGAACTCGAGTTCCTTCAGCACTCGGCCACGAGCACGGCCACCCTCCGCCACGGAGCCTTGGGTCCCGTAGGAGAAGGGGCGGTGGGTGTCCACCTTTGGGGAAGAAATCTGGACGTGGGCGGCGAGGAGGCTTTCACCCCCGGAGCGCGCCGGGGAACGGCCGGGGTCTTCACGTTCCAGGAAGTGCCACTCTCCGAGTCCCTCCGGTTCCAAGTGGGAGCCCGCGGTGAGGGCCAGTGGACCCGAACTTTGAGCAACGACGACTTTCCCGAATCGGATGAGAGGCGGAGCTCCGCGGCGTTCTCCGGATCCGTCGGGCTCCACTGGACTCCGCGCCCCGGGTGGGAAGTGGGCGGCCAGCTGGCCCGAGCGCACCGGACGCCGATGGTCGAGGAGCTCTACGCCGACGGCCCCCACCTGGGCGCGGGCGCGTTCGAGGTCGGGGATCCCGCGCTTCCGGACGAGGTGGGCCACGGGATGGATCTCTTCGTCCGGGGTGGAAACGACCGGCTCGGCTTCGAGTTGGCCGGGTTCTTGAATCGGATCAACGACTTTGTGGCTTTTCAGCCCACCGGAGAGGTGGACCCGGCATCCGAGCTCCCGATCTTCCACTATGAGGCCACGGACGCGCGGATGTCCGGTGGCGAGGTCACTCTTTACGCCCGGCTGCCGATGGGTCTCCAGGTGGAGGGCGGCTTCGACTACGTTCGCGGAGACCGAGTCGGGGGCATCACGGATGGCGTCCCACTCCCGTCCGTTCCCCCATTCCGGACCCGGCTGGAGCTGCGGTACGAGGGTGACCGGTTCTGGGTAGGGACCACGGTCCGAGGCGTGGCGAAGCAGGGCCGCGTCGCCCCGCAGGAAGATCCCACTTCCGGTTACCTCCTTTGGGACGGGGATGCGGGAGTGCGACTGGACCCCGATCGGGGCCGGCACACGCTGATCGTGCAGGTGGAGAACGCCACGAACCGGCTCTACCGGGATCACCTTTCACGGGTAGAGGAGCGGGGATTCCCCATGCCCGGCCGGAACGTGGCGGTCAGCTACCGGCTTCGTTTCTGATCTGAGGGGGGACGGGGCCTCTCGGTCCGGGTACCAGACTTCGGCTCGGCCTTCTCCTCTGCCACGGGGGGTTCCTCCTGACCACGCTCGCCGGACAGATACTCAGTCCCGCGAATCCATGAGCACTTCGTAGGCTTCGTGGCGCACCTCCGTCCGGGCCATGATCTCGGCCGGCTCCCGGGAGTGGGAGACGGCGTGCTCGTCGCTCTTCATGTACTTCCGAAAGTCCTCTCGGCTCTCCCATGCGGTGAGGAAAGTGAGGGTGGTCCCCCCGGAAGCGGGCTCCAGGAGCTGCAGGTAGAGGAAGCCCGGGAAGGAGTCCACCAGTCGAGAACGGTTCCGGAAGTGCCACTCCAACGTTTCCCGGTCTTCCTCCGGAACGTCCAGGTGGGAGATGAAAACGAACATGGCGGGCTCCCGTCGGTTTCCCTCAGCGCGTCGGGCTGGTGTGGTGCGATCGGCCCTTGCTCATCCGTGGGTGTGGGCCTCCTTTAGAGCGCCGGGGGGCCGCCGTCCGGGGAGCCGCTGCCCGTGACTCCCGGCCCGAGAGTGGAAGCCAGCTCCCGGACGGCCGCCAGGTCCGGCGCCCATACATCGGCCCCCACTTCCCGCCAGGCGTTGGCGGAGAGGTGGAAGGCCCTCCCTCCCGTGAGAATCGTGGGCGCCCATTCAGCGCCCGCATCCCGAACGGCTTGGATGAGCTCCGCCGCAGCTCCCAGGTTGAAGAGCATGGTCACCGAAATGCCTACGAGTTGGGGCTTCTCCGACTCCACGGTGGAAACCACGGCGGAATGGGGCACGTCGCTTCCCAGGAACCGCACGCTCCAGCCCTCCGCCTCCAGCACGTCGGCCACCATGTGCGCCCCGATCTGGTGGTTCTCTCCGGCCACCCCGGTGACCACCGCTGGACCCCGGAGCTCCGCCGGATCCGGAAGATGGGGATAGAGGTGGGCCAGGACGGACTGGGTGACCGCCGAGGCCATGTGCTCCTGGGCCACGGAGATCCGGTTCGCCGCCCAGAGGTCCCCCAGGGCGTGCTGGGCCCTCTGGATCACGTGGATATAGAGATCCGGGACCGACGTTCCACTTTCCATGGCCCTGTCCATGATTCCCGTGGCTGCGTTCCGACTTCCCGAGAGGATGGCTCCCAGGTACGCCCGCGCCACTCGGTCCAGGGAATCGGCCTGCAACGCCTCCAGGGGCTCGTCGGAAGGTTCCAATGTGGGTCGGGCCACCGGGCTGCCGGGCCCCTCTTCCCGGACTGCGGCGATTCCGGCGTCGGCGATCTCCCGTAGTAAGTCCGGTTCCGGGCCTCCGGAAAGCTCTTCCAGGACCGCGTCACGGACCTGGATCAGGTTCTCCTCCAGGAAGGTGCGCCCGATCCCCCTGGCCTCGAGAACTCCAGCGGCCCAGCGGGCATACTCGGCGAAGGCCTCCGGATCCCGGGCCTCGGCGGCTCCCGCCAGGAAGTCCACATGGAAGGCCGCGTCGCGGAGGCCGTGCTCGTAGCCCGCCTGTCCGTATTGCTCCTTCCACTGAGGGTGCCGCTCGAAGAAGTCGTGGGTGACCTTCTCGGCCACTCTCCCCTTCATGTCTCGCAGGGCGCGGGTCAGCCGATCGGTTCGGACCATGGGTTCAGAATCCCTCCTCTTCCAGAACTTCGTTGGCGCAATCGGGACAGTACCCGTGGCTCACGAAGATCTCGTGGTCCCTGAGGTAGTCCACCAGCCCCTTCCAGCCCCTCTCCGCCGTTTTCACGCGCGAGCACCGCATGCATACGGGCAGGAACTCCTGGATCTTCCGGAGGTGCCAGTAAGAGTGCTCGAGCTCCTCCAGGGCCTCCTGCAGCCGCTCGTTGGCCCGGCGGGCCTCCTTTTCCTTCCGGGCCCGTTCCCGGGCCAGGGTGGAGAGCTCGTTGTTGAGCCGGAGGAGCTCCTGCGAGAGGCTCTGCGCCTCCTCCACCGACGGTTCTCCCACCAGAACGAGCCCCTGTCCATCGCCACCGGCCACCGTCTCCACGGTGAAGGGGTGTCCGTGTCGGTCCAGGAAGCTCACACGCGTGGGCTCGTCCTCCCCGTCCAATGCCCTTCGTCGGAGTGTGGATGTGGAGCCCTCCGAGAGGAAGCGGGAGAGGGGAGTGCCCGAAATCTCGGCCTCGGCCAAGCCGACCGCTGCGCGGAAGGCCTCGTTGGCCCACACGACCTTCTCCTCCGCGTCCGTCGCCACTGCAAGCAGGCTCCGGCCGGACCGGACCAGGCGCAGGAGCAGCTTGGAGAGCTCCTCTGGGGCTCCCTCCCTCGCTTTGCCATCGTTCATCGCTCCCCCCGTCACGCTCCGGCCAGGTCGCTCACGACATCCTCCAGGCCCTGGACGACCAGGGCCATACGTCCGTAGTCGAGCTTGTCCGGCGTGTCCGCTTCCGTGTGGTAGTAGGGGTAGCGGAAGGGTGCCGTATCCGTGATCATGATAGCCGGAAAGCCCTCCTGCCAGAAGGACCAGTGGTCCGACCAGCCCACCCCGGGCACGAAGGAGGGAAGCGCCGCTCCCTCCGAGGGGATGCGGGCTCCGTCCCGGAATTCGCCGAGGGCCCGCCGGAGAAGGGACCGGGAGCGCAGGTTCCCCACGAAGCCGATGAAGTTGCCTTCGCTCGGGTAGAGCCACCGCAGGGGAGGAACCGGATATTCTTGACTTCCGGGCTCGTTGGCGTAGTACCCGATGGTTTCCAGGCTCACCATTGCGTGGATGGTCTCCCCTGCCTCGGCCGCCTCGGCGGCGTATACCCGGCTTCCCATCTCCTCCGTCATGAAGAAGGGAGGCTCCTCGTTCACGAAGAATACGAAGCGGAGGGTCCGGGCCGGGTTCCGGTCCGCGAACGACCGGACCAGGGCCAACAGGGCCGCTACCCCGCTCCCGTTGTCGTTGGCCCCCGGGGAGCCGATCACCGAGTCGTAGTGGGCTCCGATCACCACAATCTGGTCCGGGCGCTCCGAGCCGGCCAGTTCCACCTCCACATTGTGACATTCCACCGACCGGACGTGGAAGCTCCGGCGCACCGGGTCGAGCCCCGCGTCCTCCAACTCGGCCTCCAGGAACTCCACCGCCTCGTCCAGGGCGTCCGGGCGAAACACGTTCCGCTCACCGATCCGTCCCGCCAGAGCCTCCACGTCCTCTCGCAGAGCGTCCGCCAGCGCTTGAACCTCGTCTTCTTCCACCGACACCTCCTCGGCCGGGTAGCTTCTCCCGGGCATGGCCGCACTCCACACCGCGAGCCCCACCAGCGCCGCCGCCAGGGCTCCCCAACCGATGATCCGCTTCTTGCAACTCATCACCCGCGAAACAAAGCCAGGATTCGAGGCACGATTCGGAAGGGCAGGCCGGCGCCTGCCACCTGATCCACCGTCCCCGACAAATAGAGGTCCAGGTCCGGGCAATGGAAGAGCCAGCTCCCGGTGGACCCCGTGTGGCCCACCACCGGCGGTAGGGGACGGAAGGGGGTCAGCGCCCTGGGAAGCCGGAAGCGCATGAGCCCCAGCCCGTATTCGATGGGCCAACCGGGGCGTCGGGGGGGAAGCTCCAGGTGGAAGGGAAACCGGTTCCACTGCCGGGTCATGAGCTCCCCCGTTCCCGGGTTCCGGAAAAGCTCGTCGTCGACCAGTGACCGGAGGAACGTCGTCAGGTCCCCCACCGTGCTGTAGACCCCATGGAAGGAGCTCATGAGGAGGGGAATCTCCAGGCGATCGTCTCCGGCCCAGAGGGCGGCGGGCGCCGGCGTCGTACCTCCCTCGCGCAGGTTTTCGCGGGCCTCCTCCCGGGTTTCCCGGGCGCAGCCGGCCACCCAGGTAGCCCCGAGTCCCAGGGGCTTGAACAGCCGCTCCCGGTAGACGCTGGCGACCGGCCGTTCCTCCACCGCCTCCACCACGGCCGTCAGGAGCCGGTAGTTCGTGTCCGAATAGACGATCCGCTGGCGACCCTCTCCCAATGGCTGCGGGGGGAAATGGGGAGTGAGGCGGTGCCGAACCCGGTCCGCCACCTCCTCCAGGGACACCTCCCGGTCCCCCTCCTCCAGGATCTCCTCCACCAGGCTTCGGCCTCCCCTGGGCCGGTCCTCGAGCCAGTCCGGGAGGCCGGATGTGTGGCCCAGGAGGTGCTGGAGCGTGATCTCGTCGGTTCGGTCCACCTTATTCAGAATGTGGAGGCCGGCCGCCACCTCTCGGGGAAGGAAGTCCGAGAGGGTCTGGGAGAGGTGGAGCCGTTCCTCCTCGGCAAGGGCCAGGACCACTGCGGCGGTCATCGTCTTGTCCACGCTGGCGATGAAGAACGGCGTTCCCGTTTCCATCTCCGGACCACCGGGACCGGCCGGACCCAGAGCGCCGGTCCAGCGGAACGACCCGTCGCCCCGCTCCACCGAGAGGACGGCGTGGTGGACCTCCGTTCGCGAAACCGCATTCTGGAGGAGGGGCTCGAGACCCCGAGCCAAGCTGGTGGAGGAGGTGGGTGGAGGGGTCATGGGCTCCTCCTCGCGCTTCCGGATCAGGTGGATGAGGCTTGCGGGCCGTGCCCCGGGGCGAGAGACTGCCGCACGGGTTTCCGGTGCTGGGGCGAAGCCCCGTCCGGCCCGGGCACGAATCTTTCGACCTCCCTGCTACACCATGGCCGACAAAACTCCCCCGCAGGTGCTGGATCGCCACCGGCCCTCCACCTCCGTCCGTGCTGCCCTGCACCGGAGATCCCGGTGAACATCAACGTTCACGGCCACCTCTTCACCCTCCGGACGGTCCTCAGCCGGGAAGCGGTCTCCGTCATGACCCAGCGGCTCCGGGACCGGGGGCTTCCGGAGCTGATGGTCTCAGCCGTCTCCGGGCTCCTGGAGGATCTGTTGGACCGCCCGGAGCTCCTGGACGAGCGGGAGCTTCTGGCCCGCCTCCTGGGGCACCTCCGGGGCGCATCCGGATTCGACGCCTTCGTGGAGCGGCGCCTCTCCCGCCTCCCCTTCGAGCTCGCCGTCCGGGGGGAAGGGTTGGAGGAGCTGTCGGTGGGGGCGCTCCGTCAGGCGCTGGACCAGCTCACCACCGCCATGAGGGACGAAGGCGATCCGGCCATGCGCCCCTACGATCTGGTGGAGACCCTCCGCCTGGCGGCTCGGGGGACGATCACGGAGGTGGCCGACGCTCTCCTGGAGCAGATGGAGCCCGAGGACGCCCTCGTGGCCCTCATGATGGACATCCGGGCCCCGGACGAGCCGGAACGGGACCGGCTCAACTTTCTCCGGCAGGTGGAAGGGACCCGGGAGGCGGCCCTCCAGCGGCCGGGACGGATCCTTCCCTTCTTCGCCATCCATCCGGACCGGCCGGACCACTTCGAGCTGATGGAAGCCGGGGTGGAGGAGGGCGCCTTCCTGGGGGTCAAGCTCTACCCGTCCCTGGGCTACACGGTGGACAGCCCGGAGCTCCGCCGGGTCTTCGAGTTCTGTGTGGACCGGGACGTTCCCATTCTCCTCCACTGCAGCCACGGGGGCTTCTATCGGAGGAAGGAATTCATCGACTACTGCGACCCCGCCCACTGGGAAAAGGTGCTACAGGGCGAGCTGTCCGAGCTCCGGGTCTGCTTCGCCCATTTCGGGGGGTGGGACGCTCTGGGCCGTCCGGGTGGTCTGGACGAGAACACTTGGGGGGGACGGATCCTCCGTCTCATGCGAGAGAAGCCCCAGGCCTACACGGACCTGGCCTTCCACACGGACCAGATGCATGACCCTGAGGACGAGGAGCACTACTTCACCACCCTGGAAGAGCTTCTTCAGGAGGAGGGCCTGGAGCAGAGGATCCTCTTCGGGACCGATTCATGGCTCCTGAGGATGGAGATGACCGAGGAGCTCTTCTGGAAGTACTACCGGGAGCGGATGCCTCCGGAGAGCTTCCGGAAGATCGCCGAGCTGGGGCCGCGGGCCTTCCTGGGGTTTCCGGAGAAAGACGGTTCGGGTGGAGGGGACGGCTCGAACGAACAGGGTGAGGCGCCCAGGGCCAACATCCAGCGGCACGTGGACTTCCTGGTTCGGAACCGGGAGAAGGTGGGAACCGAGCCGGCCTCCTGGGTGGTGGAGCTGGCCGACGTCTCCTTCCACGCGGACCGGGAGCCCCCTGACTGGCGCAGGCGGACCTATCCCACCCAGTGCACCTACCGGCTCGCCCGGGAATACATGACGAGTGCCCAGAAGCGGGGGGGCTACGGAGCGAACCGGGAGCTCCGCCTCAACGAGCTCCGGTACTTCCGGCCCCGGGACCCGAACTTCCCGGGAGTCGTGTGTGGGGGGCTGGCCCGGGATCTGGTGGGGTGCTGCGTGGACGGAGGCGGAGCGTTTGCCCCGGGGTGGGACCGGAACCGGGCCGTGGGGCGCCTCCAGGAGGTCTTCAGGAAGGGGGAGAAGCGGTTGGTGGATGTGGCCGTCCTCCTGGACACCATCTTCCACTTCGAAGAGGCCCTGGTCTGATGGCGCGGGCCTCCGGGCAGGGGTGCAGCTCCGGGGAAGGGTGCCGTTGGGTCCGGTGGTGGAGGTCGGGTGTGTGGGGGCTCCTGGTGCTCCTGGCGGCAACGGCGGCCTCCTCCCGGGACCTTCACGCTCAGTCCCTGTGCTGGGAGCCGTGGGAGGCGGGTGCGGCCCCCACCCTCGTCCGGGACGCGGATGGTGATCTTGCGCTGGGAGCCCGGTTGTCGGCCCAGGCGTGCAGCAACCGGCACGACACCCGAACGGGCTTCTCCCGGTCCTCCTACATGCGGGCCGGCCTGGAAGGGGCCGTGCCGTTTCGAAGCGTGCTCCTCCCCCAGAACGTGGAGGCGTCCGCCGCGGCGGGCCTCTCCGTTTCCCTCTCCGAGCGGCGACCCATCGATCTGGACGACGACCCGGACGCCGACTTCTACCGATTCAACTACGGGTTCGCCGCCGTGGGGGGGCACCTCCGCTACGAGTCCAGCGCGGACGGGAGGGAGCACGGAGCCGCCGGGGGTGTGGAGCTCCGGTGGGTGGATCCCAGCCGACCGTATCTCCCCTCCCTCGTGGCTTCCCTCGAGGGGGTGAAGCCGGTGGGGTCCCGCCTCAGGGACGGTCTGGGGGAGGACCTGGACGCCCACGGCCGATTCCAGCTCCGGGGGTACTGGTTCCTTCCGCTCCCCCGGGCGTTCCTCCTGGAGGTGGACACGGGGTACTTCCGGGCGTTCGGGCTGGATGAGGTAGTGGAGGAGGTCGGCATCCGGTGGGGGGGATACGTGGCGCCCACCTTGGGCTACGGACTCTTGCGGCCCATGGGACCCCTGGTCCTGGAGTCGGTCTTCGTGGGATACGCCCACGGACGGCGACCCACGGGGACCCGGTCCGGGCGCGCGTGGACCGTGGGGCTGGAGGTGGGCTACCGCCGGTTCTGAGAAATCCTCCGGAAGGGGCTCCGCAGGCGTCGGACGGGGCGCCGGCGGCCCCGTGACCCGTCTGCCCCCAGCCCGTCTACCTCCAGCCCGTCTAATCCCGGCCCGTCCAATCCAGCCCGTCTACTTCCATCGCGTCTACTCCCAGCCCATCCGTTCCCTACGGGACAAGGTTCGCTCCGATTCCCGAAGCCACGCGATGAAGAGCGCCACGGCCGCCGCAGCGTACACCAGACTCACCGGCACCCACATGATCACCCCGGCAACCTGCTGGTCGATGAGGAGTTCCAGGTTCCAAAGCATCGCACCCGGTTCGTGGGCAGGGTACCAAGGTCGTGGGGCGAAGGTGATCAGGGCTCCCAGGGCTCCGCTCTGGAGGGCCGTGGCGAACACGTAGAGGACCCCTGCGCCGTAGCCCGGCCATTCCCTCCGACCCCCGGAGTTGATCAAAGCCCACCAGAAGAGGAGGGCGGTGAAGAAGAAGCTGGCGTGCTCCAGATGGTGGAGCGCCCGGCTCTCCAGGGCCGCTTCGTAGAGAGCGGGGATGTGCCAAACCCAAAGGGCCCCCACATGGAGCCCCAGGATCGTCAACGGGTGGGTGATCAAGCTCCAGCCGCCCCGGAGCGAGTTCGTCGCCCGGCCCCACCTGCGCGCCAGGCCCTTCCTCCACGGCCGTGGGACGGCCCAGAGGGCCGCTTGCTCCGGCCGGCCCAGAACGAGAAGGGGGGCCGCCACCACCATGAGGAGGAGGTGCTGCACCATGTGCACCGAGAAGAGGGTCTCCCCCAAGGCGTCGATGGGGGAGATCAGGGCCAGGAAGAGGGAGCTCACGCCCAGGAGGTAGGCCGCCACCCTTCCCTCCGAGATCCCCCGGCCCCGTCCGGCCCTGCTCCAGAGGCGCGAGATCCCCCGAAGGTACAGGGAGATTGCCGTGGCCAGCACCAGGAGCGTCCACGGATCCCAGTTCCAGGCCGTCCAGACCTCGCCGGGGCCCACAAGCCCCCGGCCGTGGGCCAGGATCAGCGGAAGGAGGCCGGCCTCATCGACCGGGCCGGGGAACTCGGGCGAATGGAGGATGATGGGCCGGTCCAGAGTCGGAACGAACCGGCACGGGTCCCCGGTGAGAAGGGCCGGGAGTCCCTCGATCAGAATCAGGCCGAGGAAGAAGGCGCTCACGACGGCCCCGCCGCCCGCCAGGAAGGTCCGGAAACCCGGTCCCGCTGCCCTCCGGAGCCGGGCGTGGGTGGCCCAGGCCACGACCATGGAGATCGCCGCTAGCGCCCCTCCCCCCACGGTGGCGATGTGGAAGAGGTGTTCTCGGTTCGTCCCACACGCATACGGGACGAGCGCGTAGCTCACCGAAAGGTGGAGCGCCCAGGCCGCCATCCCTCCCAGGCCCCCGAGGGCGAGTCTCCAGGGAACCGCTTCCGCGAACTCACCCGGGCGGGCCAAGAAGGCCTCCCG
>SKSR01000195.1 GCA_007122885.1 Gemmatimonadota bacterium | reverse complement strand
CGGGCTCATCGACCCGCGGTCCACCGGAGAGCCACCTCTCTGGACGCCTCCCCGGGGCCCAGCCCTCCTCCTTGGAGGACGCCCCCAACATAGGACAACGGGTGGGACCGGTGCAAGCCGTCCTCCGAAAGCCGCCGCGTGGAGCCCTTCCGTTGGGTCCGTCCCCCGGTTCTCCACCGCCCGGGCCCAGGGCCGTGCTGGACCCTTCGGGGGCTATGCGTCCCGGTAGGCTCTGAGGAAGAGCCAAACGCTCACCGCCACCGCCACGCTGATCCAGAGAACCCCCCACGCCACGGTGGGAATCCCCGTGAGCTCCGCCAGCATGCGGGCGTCGGAGCGGAGGTGCGGCCGATCGAGCACGTCTCCCTTGATGTCCAGGATGGCGTACAGGCACGAGGTGAGGCCCAGAACGGTGAGAAGGGTCCGGTTGTGGGCCGCTTTCAAGTACCGCCCCGCCAGGACCAGGGCCGTTCCGAAGGTCAGCCCGAAGGCCAGCCCGAAGAGGCCACGGACGAAGAGGAGGGTGAGAACGGCGACGCCCACCCCGATGGCCCCCGTCAGGCGCCCGGCGTTCCGTCCTGCGCGTCGGGCGGTTTCCAGGATGAGTCCCCCCCAGGCCAGACTTCCCAAGTATCCGGCGGAGAGGGTGATGAAGGCGTTGCCGCCGGGACAGTAGCAGGCCCCGCCGAGTCGGGGGTTCAGGGTGATGGCTTGGATCGAACCCCCCGTGGCCACGGCTGCGATCCCGTGGCTGATCTCGTGGAGGAAAACCACGAAGACCTTGAGGGGGTAGACGATGGGGGTATGCCACAGGAGCCAAAGGAGCCCGAAGTAGAGGAGAAAGCCCAGGAGAAAGCGGAGCCGTCGTCGCCCTCGCCGGGTCATCCGCCGTCGCCCGAATCCCCCGGATCCTCCGGCCAGCGGACCCGTTCGTACGCCAGGAGGAGGGGGCGATGCTCCCGAAGCTCCCGGCGGGCGATATCCACGTTCTGCCCGGTGGCGCCCAGAAGCTCACGAGCCCTTTCCGCCACGTCGGCTTCCGGGAGGCCGTCGGCCAGCTCCATGAAGTGGAGCCAGGGCCCCACCCGCTGTCGCCACTCCTGTTCCAGCTCGTCGTCCAGCGTGGATGGAAGCTCCACCTCCTTTTCCCTGGCCTCATGGGCGGCCCGAAAGTGGAGCGCTTCCTCCACCATCCACTCTTCCAGCTCCGAGTCATCCATCCTCTCCACCCTTCTCCCATCGGAGGCCGGAAGGCTCACCATCCTTCGGTCCAGCTCGCCCACCGTCACGGATCCCTCGGACCACCGGACGAGCGCCTCGTCCTCCTCCGCGGCACCGTCCCTCCAGCGGACCAGCGCCGACGGGTCCACCTCGAGTTCCCTTCGAGCCTCGTCGGTCCACCGGTCCCAGACCGGGTCGTCCGGAAGCTCTGCGGCCACCTCCGAGGCCACGGTCGGGCGCGCCGCCTCGAACGGGACCGTTCGCCGTTCCTCCAGCCTCAGGACGTGAAAGCCGAACGGGGTGTCCACCACTTCGCTGATCTCTCCCTCGTCCAGGGCCGAAGCCGTCTCCCAGAACTCGGTGACCCAGGTATCCCGCCGTCCAGGGGTGAGGAGACCTTCCCTCTCGGCGGCACCGGGCTCCTCCGACAGCTCCGCGGCCAGCTCGGGGAAGGCCTCTCCGGAACGGGCCCTTTCCAGCGCCTCCTCCGCTTCCCTCCGGGCCGGCTCCCGTGCATCGTCGGGTAGGTCCCGGTCGGCCATGAAGAGGATGTGGCGAACCACCAGCTCCAGTTCCGGGTTCTGGTCGTAATGGGCCTCCAGCACCTCCCGGTCCACCCCTGCCGCCTCCAGCCGGAGCTCGTCCCTGAGGCGCTCGACCCTCCTCTCTTCTCTCCAACGGTCCTTGAGCGGCTCCCCCAGAACGTCCACCTCGTCCCGGGCCACGGCGAGGGTGAAGGCGGTGAGGGCGGCCAGGTCCCGGACCCGGTCCTCCGATAGACCCAGGAGATCGTTCTCCTGGAAGGCTACGTTACCTACCTCGAGCGCCGGTTCGTCGCTCCCGCAACCCGCTCCCACGGCCAGCGCGAGAAGAAGGACGCAATGGAGGGGTTCCGGCAGGGTGCGATTCGGCTTCATGGTTTGGCCTGCTCCCACGGTTCTTGCCTGAGCCCCTTCGTCGGACAGGGGAGGACTCGGGATCCCGGCCGCCACCGGAACGGGGGCATCTCGCCTCTTCCAGGTTTCGGTGGTAGCCTCACGTGCTCTTTGTAGGGTCCCACCCCTCGTAAGCTCTCCCGCTGGGAGAGGAGGATCAACCGGCCCTTCCGGCGCTTCGACACGTACTCGCCCCACGGGGGCTCACCCGGGGGCTCGGCCCCGGGCCTCGCCCGAGAGTCCGGTTCGGGGTCTCGTCCAGGGCTCGCCGATTCCCCTTCGAGCCTCGTCAGGCCTCTTCCGCGTCCCCGCGGCTCGCCGTGCCCTCGGAACTTAGGTGCGGGAAAGGGAAAGTGTTTTCCGCACGGCGAGACCCGAGCAGTGGAGGGAGAGGATGAAGAGCGCGAGGGAAGGGGGCCGGAGCCAGAGAGTGAGCGTAAGTCCCGGCGCAGACCTGTGGGCCCGGATGGGGAGGGACTTCGGTGCGGGGCTCCCGTCGGTCCGCGTGTGGATGGTGTGTGGAGCCGCGGCGGTGGCACTCTGGGCTGCGCCCGTCCACGGTCACCAGGGCGACCGGATGGGAGGAGGGGGTGGGACGGATCGGGGAGCCGCCGGGGACGCGGGCCTCCACGTGCTGGACCAGCCCTTCGACCTCACCCAGGAGAACGACCCCTTGGCCACGGAGCTCCGACGGCGGGTGGAGGCAGGCAACGCCAGCGGCCGGGTGACGGCCGCGGGGGCCCAGCTCCACTCCCTGGAGACGCTCACTCGGTTCTATGAGGAACGCCGCTTCGAGCCTGCATGGGTTGGGCGGGGAGGGGTGAAGGAAGAGGCCTTCGAGTTGGTCGAGTTGCTCAGCTCCGGCTCCGTCGATGGGTTGCCCACCGCCGGGTACCACCGGGAGGTGCTGGACTCCCTCCTGACGGAGGCGGACCGGGATGGCACAACGGGGCGCTCGGGAGAAGACCCTCCAGCGGAGCTGTTGGTGGATGTGGAATTGATCTCGACGGACGCCTTCCTGGTTCTGGCGTCCCACCTCCACCATGGCCGTTCCGGTCCGGAAAGCGTCCGCCCCGAGTGGCGGGCGGCTCGGGGAGAGCGGGACCTCGCCCAGGTCCTGGAGGGAGTTTGGGGCATGGGTGTGGAAGAGAGTTTGGACGCCCTGCGGCCGGTGGACGAGGGATACCGGGCCCTCTCCACAGCCCGCGAGCGACTTGCGGAGGTGTCCGACGAGGGAGGTTGGGACTCCATTCCTTCGGGTCCCACCCTGGAGCTCGGCAGCGAAGGAGAGCGGGTGGAGCTCCTTTGGCACCGGCTCAGAGCCTCTGGAGACCTGCCCGACGCCAGCTCCCGTTTCGCCCGCATGGATCGGTTCGGCCCGGCCATGCACACGGCCGTGCTCCGGTTCCAGGCCCGACACGGCTTGGAGGTGGATGGTCGGGTGGGCCCCCAGACCCTCCGGGCTCTGAACGTTCCGGTGGAAGCCCGAATCCGGCAGGTCGACGTGAACCTGGAGCGATGGCGGTGGTTGCCGCAGGATCTGGGGGAGGACCACATCCTGGTGAACATCGCCGATTTCACCGTGGACGTGATCGAGGGAGGCGAGCGGGTCAAGCGGATCCGGAGCATCGTGGGGCGGGCGTACCGTCAGACGCCCGTATTTTCCGATGTGATGACCTACCTGGTTCTGGCACCGTACTGGCACGTTCCCCCAGGCATCGCGGTGAACGATCAGCTTCCGCGAATCCGAAACGACCCGGCCGGCTACCTGGCCTCGCAGAACATGGTCCTGCTGGAACAGGGGACGCACCGGCAGGTGGATCCGGTCGGCGTGGACTGGGAGTCCCTGGCGGCTTCCGACTTCAACCGGCGTTTCAGGATCCGGCAAGAGCCCGGCCCCACGAACGCCCTGGGCCAGGTCAAGTTCATGTTCCCGAACCGCTACAATGTGTATCTCCACGACACGCCGGCCCGGGAGCTCTTCGATCGGCCGACTCGGGACTTCAGTTCCGGTTGCGTTCGAGTGCAAGGAGCTCTCGAGCTTGCGGAATACCTGCTCCGCGACGATCCTCGTTGGGATCGGCAGGCCATCCGGACGGCGGCGACGGGCACCGTCGAACGCACGGTCTGGCTCCCCGAACCCCTACCCGTCCACCTTCAGTACTGGACCGCCTGGGTGGACGAAGACGGGGTTCTCCAGTTTCGCAACGACATCTATAGCCGCGACGCCCGGGTGGCTCGGGCCCTGGGCGCGGATGCGCCCGGCTTCTGAATTACTCCCCGCAGTGACGGGGAAGAGAGAAGAATGGGATCTCGGAAGACGAGGGGACCGTCCCGACGGTGGGGCTGGGCGCCGGGACCGGCGCTCCTCGTAGTGTTGGTGGTGGCCTTGGGGGTGGTGGGTACGGCGGTGGGGATGGAGGTCCCCGAAGCGGACGCCGGTCCAGCGATGGGTGCTCCCATGGAGCCGCTGGCTCCCGTGGGCGAGCCTCCCGCGGTTCTTCGGAACGAAAAGGGCCAGGGACCCGCTTCGGGCTTTCAGGACGCCCGGGCCCGATTCTCCCTGCGGATGAATGATTTGACCGTTCCCTACCGGGTGATGGCGGTGACGGCGCTTCCGGGGGAAACGCTGAACATCCGGGTCGCGCTGGAGGACGGCGCGGGCACTCTTTCGGACGGGGTGCGCGATGGAGGTCCGGGCTTCGTTTTAACGGACGGGACCGGGCAACGCCGATCTTCTCCTGACGGCGACTGGTCCTGGAAGGCTCCCGAGAATCCCGGCGTACATCCGGTCCGCGTCCACTCGCCGGCCCACTCCGACTCCATCCACCTGAACGTGCTCGTTCTCCATCCGAGAAGCGAGATCGTGGATGGAGCGCTGAACGGCTACGAGATCGGGGAGTACCGGATCCCCGCCGAAGCCCGCCGGGAGGGCCTGGAACCCCCGGAGGGCTTCGTGGAGGTGGGGCCGGACGAAAAAGATGTACTCGTCTCTCCCCATTTCACCTTGGAGCAGTTTCTGTGCAAGCAGCCGGGCTCACCCCGCTACCTGGCCCTGAGCGAGCCCCTCGTTCTGAAGTTGGAAGCCATCCTCGAGGCAGTGAACGATGCGGGGATCCCCGCTCCCTCCCTCCACGTGATGTCCGGCTTCCGCACTCCCCACTACAACCGCTCAATCGGAAACCGGACCGACCTGAGCCGGCATCTGTGGGGAGACGCTGCCGACGTGTTCATCGACATGGAGGGAAACGGTCGGATGGACGACCTGACGGGATCCGGGCAGGGGGACCGGAGCGACGCCGAGCTTCTCTATCGGATTATCGAGTCAGTCCAGGATTCCGACGAACCCCATGTCCGGCAGGGAGGGCTGAGCTTGTACCCTGCCAACGCCGTTCGTGGGCCCTTCATCCACGTGGACGCTCGAGGGGAGCGGGCGCGCTGGTAGGAAGTCAGGACCTGCTGGAGAGGAGGGGGGCCGGATAAGGGGCCGGTCACTCCGCACTCGAGTCCGGATGGCACGAAAAAGCCCGGAGGGTGCTCAGCACCCTCCGGGCTTTTTCATCCCGGTCGCCTTCACCGGGAGCGTCGCCCCGAAACCTCAGGAACGGTCGTCGGAGCGCTCTCCCTTTTGCTCGGGCGGCCGGTTGTGGGTGGCCGGCACCACCACCGAAATCCGGGCGGTGGGCGTCGCCGGGCGATGCTCACCCAGTCTATACTCTGCATTCCGCTTGAACCGCGGAGTCTTGGAAGTAAGAAGTCCCATGGTTGCCTCCGAATATCTATAGTCAACGAATTGTACCTTCGCGGCGTGCCCGCCTCGTATCGAGCCTCCCTATCTGAGGAAGAGGTGGCGGGTTCGGGCCCTGGCCGGCCGGAAGGCCGCCGGCACCCGTGGCGCGCCGCGCGCCGTCTGAAAGGTAGTGGAAAACCCTTGTAAGTGAAGGCCTTTGGGTGAATGGACCGTCGGGAGGGCGTTGGTAATCGGGGGCTCGGACGCTATAAATAGAAGGTTCCGTGGTGAACGGGAGTTCCCACCAGTCTGAGCCAGCCACAGAGGCGAACAGAGACCATGCATCGGGCCCTCTCCCGGCGTGCTCCGTCGAAACCCCGGGGGTGGGGGGGCTTCGGGGTGTGTCCGACCCTCCTTTTCTTGGCGGCTTCCTTACTCCTTCAGGGCGTCCTTCCGGTGGACGCTCGGGCACAGGAGATGGGAGATGCGGCCGTCATCCCCGGGGGCTCCTCCCATCGCGAAGCCGGTACCGTGGACGAGGTGATTCCTCCTTCCGTGGAGAGGGCGGAGGTGACTCTGGACGGAAGCCTGGGGGAGCCGGAGTGGGCAGACGCTTGGACGATCACCGAGTTTCACCAGCTTTCTCCACGGGAGGGGGAACCACCGGGGCGACCCACCGAGGCTCGCATCTTCTACGATCGTGAGGCCTTGTACGTGGGAATCCGGGTCCGTGAAGATCCTGCGGAGATCGTCGAGCGGGAGTTGGAGCGGAACGCCTTCCACCGATCCGACCAGGACGGGGTGGCTGTGGTCCTGGACACGAACGGTGACGGACGGACGGCCTATGGGTTCGTGGTGACGCCTTCCGGGGCCCGGACCGACATGGCCGTGAGTGACGAGCGTTTCGTGACCTGGAACGAGGACTGGGACGCATTCTGGGACGCCGAAACGGCCCGTGACGAAGCCGGATGGACCGCCGAATTTCGGATCCCCTTTTCCAGCCTCCGGTTCGAGCCGGGCCCGGGAGGCGATGTGACCATGGGGCTCACCGTGTGGCGCTACCGAGCCCGGTCCAACGAGTACATCGTCTTTCCGCGGATTCCCAACGATTGGTCCAACGCCCAGT
The DNA here is from genome assembly GCA_007122885.1 of Gemmatimonadota bacterium. Taxonomy (GTDB): domain Bacteria; phylum Gemmatimonadota; class Gemmatimonadetes; order Longimicrobiales; family Gaopeijiaceae; genus SKSR01. The sequence goes on along the minus strand of SKSR01000195.1, from coordinate 5,987 downwards.
ACAAGCCCAGTCGGGCGCACCCGGTTCGGTTCCAAGGGGTTGAGGCGGGGAATCCCGTATACGTGAAGCCCTACGTGTTGGGAGGAACGGGACACAGAAGCCGCTTGGGCGAGGGGGGTGAAAGATACCTTCGGGAGGGACGGACCGAGTACGAGATCGGCGGGGATCTTCAGTACAACGTCACAAACAATCTCGTGCTCGACGTGACGGTGAACACGGATTTCGCCCAGGTGGAGGCGGACGACGTGAACTTCAACCTGGATCGGTTTTCCCTTTTCTTCCCCGAGAAGCGAGACTTCTTCCAGGAGCGTTCGGATCTATTCGACTTCAGTCTTCCCGGAGGTCGGGACCTCCTCTTCCACAGCCGGCGTATCGGGATCGTGGACGGTGAACAGACCCCGATCCTGGGAGGGCTCCGGCTGAGCGGAAGCCACGCCGGCTGGAACTTGGGGCTCCTGAGCATGCAGACGGGTAGCGCCACAGTGGCTGGTCGGAATGTGCCCTCGGAGAACGTCGGGGTGGTGAGGGTTCAGCGTCCGGTCCGGGACCGGGGTTCCTACGTGGGAGCGCTCTTCACCTCCAGGACCGACCTGGACGGGAACCACAACTTCCTCATGGGCGCCGACACGGAGCTGCATCTACGAGGGGATCTCTTCATGGAGGTCATGGCCGCCCAGACGGTGGAGGCCGAGCGAGATCCATTGGAGAGCAACATGCTCTCGGTGGGACTCCAGCGGAGGATCGAGCGGGGGTTCTTCTTCGGAGGGTCGGTCCGACATCTGGGTCCGGAGTTGGAGCCCGGGGTCGGATTCCTCCGAAGGGTGGGTTACAACCGCTATGGGAGCCGGGGAGGCTATGCCTGGGACCCGGCTGGGAACGGCTCGGTCCGCCGGTACAACGTGGGCCAGCGCACTGAGCTCATCTGGGACCACCGCTTCGATGCCCTGGAGTCCAGCGACCTGGGGGCTTGGTGGGGCGCGGACTTTCACAATGGGGCTTCGCTGGAAGTCCAGGCGGGCCGTGTGGGAGAGCTGCTCCAGCGAGGGTTCCAGGTGGGAAGGTTGGAGGTACCTCCAGGACGATACCGCTACCTGGAAGGCTCTCTCAGCTTCGGCTCGCCGGCTGGGCGGGATTTCCGCGTCCAGGGAGAGGTCGGCGGGGGAGGCTACTTCGGTGGGAACCGGATCGGCCTTTCCGGGGACCTGGCATGGACCCCGAGCCCTCACTTCTCCCTCGGGGTGGAGCAGATCTACAACCGGATCCGGCTTCCCGATGGGAGGGACCAGGTCCTTCTCAGTCGAATCCGTCTGGGTGGTGCAGTGACCAGGAATTTGACGGCTTCCGCATTCGTTCAGCACGACTCTTCCCGCGAAACTCTCGTACCCAACATTCGGATCCGGTACAATCCTACCGAGGGGAGCGACCTCTTTCTCGTCTACAACGAGGAGATCAACACGGCCCTCGACCCCTTGGACCCCAGGTCGCCCCTCCTTCCCAGATCCCAGGCCCGCTCCTTCCAGGTGAAGTACACGTACACCTTCGTGCGGTGACCTCTCGCGAGTCGGACTCCTCTCCGCACCGCGGGTGATTTGGAGGGGAACCAACGGGGTTGACCTATGGTATAGGATGCACTAGTATTCTACTACCGTAGTATGCCGTACTGACTCACGGAGCGGTGTCAACCTCCCCGCTGGATGCGGGCCGAGCCGACCACGGCCCTACTCCGCTCCGACGAACGACGCCCCGGCTCCACGCCGGGTTTTTTCCCAAGCGTTCTGGGGTCCATGGAGAGTGTCCCCGGGTCGGTTACCCGACTCGGAATGGCGAGGTGGCTCCAACGGCCTCAGGCAACATCGTACACAGGGAGAGCTTCGCTCGACGGGCCGGACGGGAGGTGGAGGTTTATCCAGATCCGAACGGAAGCTTCACCCCAGCGGGAGGGCGACTAATGGCAGAAAACAAGTTCCAGATGGAACAGGAGACTGTTCCTTCCATGAAGTATGACGAATTCGATACGGCCAATGATCGATTCAAGCGGTCGTTCGGGGCATGGCTTTGGGGGTCGATGCTGGCTGCCGTGGGGCTCCACTTCCTGGTCTTTCCCCTTTTCCCCACCTTTCTGGTGGATGACGTGAGCTTCCAGATGGACGAGGTGGAGCTGATCGAGCTGCCTCCTCGGGTGGAGATTCCGCCGCCGCCGGAACAGATCCAGCGGCCGGCCACACCGGTGGTGACCTCCGTGGAGTTGGACGAGGACATCACCATCGCCCCGACGACGTTCGAGTTCCACCAGACCGACGACCTGCCGCCGCCGCCGAGCGACGATGCGGTGGATCTGTCCTCCCAGCCCGTCTTCACGCCGTTCACGCAGGCGCCTGAAGTGACGAATCGGGCCCAGCTCGCGCGGGTGCTGGAGCGGGAGTACCCATCCCTCCTGAGGGATGCGGGAATCGGGGGCAGGGTGCTGATGCACTTCTTCATCACGGAAGATGGCGTTGTGGAAAACTACCTGGTGGCGGAGAGCTCGGGCCACACGGCCCTGGACGAGGCGGCCAAGCGGGTGGCGTCCAGTTTCCAGTTCTCCCCGGCCTACAACCGGGACGAGCGGGTGCCCGTGTGGGTGCAGATTCCCATCACCTTCGAGTCGACCCGGCGGTAAGCGGTCGCCAAGAAGCACATCGCCGGACCATCCCCTTCGGCCCGGGGCTCCATCAGGAGCCCCGGGCCGAACCTCTTACTCCCGCCCTTTTGCTCGATTACTTTAGCGGTCCCGGATGCAGCCCATCCGGCTTGGGGCCATAGCTCAGCTGGGAGAGCGCCTGCTTTGCAAGCAGGAGGTCACCGGTTCGATCCCGGTTGTCTCCATTCCGCAGGATCGTGGGACCTCCCTGCCGACCCACTCCTATCCTCCCCTCGGGGGCCATTCTCCTCGGGCCACCACGAACTCACCGGGAATCCTGTAGCCGCCGTTGGTCCCGTATGATGCGATCGATTCCAGGTACTCCTGGTGGACCTCCGACCGGGTTCCTTCATCGAAGCGACTGTAAGCCATGGCCACAGGGCCACCGGCGAACGCGGCCTCCACAGCGACGTCAGGGGAGGAGTAATGGAGTGTGGTGGAGATCCTCTCGCTCGTCACCCGTTGGAATCCGACATCCTCCATCTGTCGTCGGAGGGTGTCTCCGGTCCCCAGCTGAAAGAAGAGGGGGCAGACCTCCGTCTCCACCCGCCGGTCCACGATCGAGAAGATTTCCGCCCATCCGCATCGCCTCCGTTCACCCCAGACCGCCGCCACGGCGCGCCCTCCGGGTTTCAGAGCCCGGCCCATCTCCTGGAGGGCCGCATTCGGATCGGGAGCGTACATGAGCCCCAGCGCGCAGAGTGATACGTCGAAGGTGGCCTCCGGCACGTCGACCCTCTCGGCTCCGGCTCGCTGGAAGGTGATGTTCCCCGCTCCGGTGGCCTGGCTCCGCTTCCGTGCCTGCTCGAGCATCCCTTCGGAGAGGTCGGTGGCCATGACCTTGCCCGTGGGCCCAACGGCGTCGGCGATTCGCAGGGTTACGAGCCCCGATCCGCAGGCCAGTTCCAGGGCGTCCTCTCCCTTCGAGAGGTCGGCCATCTCCATGAGCAGATCCTGAGCCGGCGCGAGCTGCCGGCTCCAGGCCCGGTCATACACGTCGGAGGCACGGTCCCACCCATATCGCTGCACTCGGAGCTGTAATCTCGGGTCCATGGTCTCAGGCCTCCTGGCGGGTGATGACCACTTCACGACGCAGCTCCTGCGGCTCCCGGAAGAGGGCTAGGAAGGGGCTCCGGGCTTCCGCGGTGGTCAGAACCCGCTGGATGTCCTCCTCGGTTGCGGGACTGGACACCCGGACGATCCACCGGATGCCTTCGTAGCCGGGGGGCTTCTCGCCCACCCCATACTCGGGACGGGCGTCGTAGTCGGCCTGGACCTCCACTTCCAGAGATGTGAGGGAGACGCCTTCGTAGGCCGCCCACATGGCGTATCCGGCGGCCAAGCAACTCGCCAGAGCCGCCCGACCGAACACGCCCGGGTCGGGGCCCTCCGAGTTCCCTCCGGCCTTCTGGGGTAGGTCGGCCACGAGGCTCCAGCGCCCATCCTCCACTTCGCAGGTGACCCCTTCCCGAATCCGGGCCCGGGTTCGCGCGGTTCCCCGCCCGAGCGATCGCCGTAGGGAGAGTGCCTTGCGGGCCCGCTCGACGGCGGTGCGGATTCGTTCGTCCGTCCCTATCGGTGCGGTCATTTCACCTCCTCCAGAGTCTGGCGCATTCGCCACGTATGACATTGCGCTGGTTGTATCCGAGCACCCCATGGATCTGAATCCGGCCCGGGGCTGCCCGGCCGCGGGTCGGTCGGGCCGACCGCCTCGTCGGCGGGATCACGTGAACACCTGTCTCGGCTCTGCGCCGGGCGACCCATTGAAACCTTCTGTCGACGGATGTCACGGCTCCACTAGAGGGCCGTTGAAGAATCCCGCTTCACGGTGACGCTGGGATAGCGCACCGGCGGACTCTCCAGTGGTTGGGGGTGGGGAGACATGGAGGCCAGAAACTGAACGCGGTGACCATAGATCGAATATGAGCCAGGGATCGACGGAAATGGGGGATCAGGGGCCGAAAATCGGCCCGAGAAGGGGCCGAGGAGCTCGCTACGGCGGCTCCTCGGTCGCGGCGCCCGCGGCAGGCGACCAAGCGCTTCAGGTTCTGCACGACTGCAGTCAGCGTGGCCTGCTCATCGACTCGTTCTCGACCTCGGCGGCGAGCTCGTCGGAGGCCGTGTTCGTTCTTGCCCTCCGCGAACAGGTGCTCGCTGCGAATCCGGAGCTTTCGGCTCACGCTGTAGCCGCGGGTCTGATGGATCTCGCGGACGCGGTTGCGGGCCTGCGCTTCCTTCACTTTCCGGTCCCGGGCTCGCCGCCGCTCCAGATTGAAGGTCCGGCGCTTCCACGTCGGCACCTCTTCGGTGGCGTGGTCGGCAAGCAGGGGAACGTGCGGCTCAATGTTGCGATCGAGGAGCTCGGTGACCAGCTCCGTGGCACCGTAGCCGGCGTCTCCCGTGAGAATCTCCGGCTGCTTCGGAAGTCCCAACTCGTCGCGGCACTCCAGGACCTCATCGAGCATCTCGAGCGCCGTGTCCCGCTCCGTGCTTCCTGTCGCCAGGCTGGCCCTCCGCCGCAGGATCACACGGCTCTTCGTGTCGATCAGGTCGTGCACCAGATAGCTGAGGCGGGCTCCGCGTTGGTTGCCTTTTCGGTACAGCCGAGCGTCGGGATCGGTGGGCGAGAAATGCGTCTCGTTCGAGTAGCGCTCTCCACGTCCCTGCCACTCGCCGGCCGGCTTCGGCTCCAGCGAGCCTCCGCCCGCGCCCTGCGGCGGATCTTGGTCGCCCGGTCCCCGTGGACCGCGTCGCGTCAGACTCTTCACGCTTGCGTTCGCCTCCACCTCGGTGCCGTCGACCGAAAGGTGCCGACCCGACACGAGTCCGGCCTCAGAGCACTGCCCGATCACCTCGTCCATCAGGCGGTCGAACAGCCCGCTCTCGGACCAACGCTCGTTACGCAGCCTCGACAGCGTCGAATGGTCGGGAACCGGATCATGGAAGTTCAGCCCGCAGAACCAGCGCATGCCCGCATGCATCTGGATCTCCTCGCACAACTCCCGGTCGCTCAGGTCGTACAGCACCCCGAGCAACATCATCCGAAGGGCCAACTCCGGGTCGATGCTGGGCCGTCCCCGACTCGCCGAATAGCACTCGGCCACCACCTCCGAGACGAAGCTCAAGTCGAGCACCCCATCGATCTTCCGAAGCTGGTGGTTCGCGGGAACCAGGCTCTCCACATCCACCATCTGGAAGAGCGACGGTTCAGAGGGGTTGCGACCCAGCATCCGCAGATCTCTACCTTGCTAAAGGCGGCCTGATTGCTCGATGAAACCTACGTGTCGCAACCCAAAATGGCGAGCCG
>SKSR01000025.1 GCA_007122885.1 Gemmatimonadota bacterium | reverse complement strand
TCCCTCTGAAGAATCTCGGCAGCCATGCGACCTCCCTCCTGACCGGTGGATGTGGTTTCGTGTATGTCTCTTCGGGCCCTGGCCGAGCCGCCTGCCGGCGAGGGCTCAGATTGCGGAAAGAAGGTCCGGTCCCAGGACCTCCACTTGCCACCTACGGATTCCGGGTACCTTCCGGAGATCCCCCTCGTCGCCGGGCGCCTCTCCGGCGATGGCCCGGAGCAGGTGGTTCGGCAGCAGCACCCCTCGCTCCAGGCCCAGGTCCTCCGCCATGGCGTTCCGTACCTTCTTGAGCCGGTTCATCCGCTCCTCCTCCTCCGGAGCCGGCCGTCCCGCCGCGGAGTCGGAATGGGAAGGGTACGGCTCCAGCTCGTCCTCCGCCGTTTCGAGAACGGTCCGCAGCCGGTCCAGGAGGTCTCGTCCCCACTCCTGGGCCAGACGCGAGGAGAAGCCCTTCACCCCGGCCAACGCCTCTGTGGACGACGGCACGGCCTGCACCACTCGGATCAGGACTTCATCGGAGGCGACGCGGAATGGAGCCCGGTCCCGCGCCCGGGCCACCTCGTCTCTCCAGGCCAAAGCCTCCCGGAGTAGGGCCACCTGTCGGACCGGTAGGTCCCGGGCCGCTTTCACTCGGGTGACCGGGTCCTCCCCCTCGGTGTCCTGGAAGCGGACCTCTTCCTGGAACCGGAACTCCTCCCGGGCCCACGCCAGGCGCCCCTTCTCCTCCAGCTCGGCTGCGAGTCGATCCCGCAGGTCGTGCAGGTAGCGGGTGTCCTCGGCGGCATATTCCACGAGCTCCTGTGGGAGGGGCCGTTCGGCCCAGTCGGCCCGCTGGTGCTTCTTGGGGACCTCCACTCCCAGGTAGACCTCTAGGAGCTTGGATAGGCTGGGGCCGTGGACGCCCAGGAGTTGAGCTGCGATCTGGGTGTCGAAGAGGCCCTGAAGCCGAATCCCCAGGTCTCTGTCCAGTAGCCGGATGTCGTAGTCCGCACCATGCATGATCAACTCCCGGTCCCGGTCTTCCGCCACGGGCGCCAGGAGTCGGGAAGGGTCGAAGGCCAAGGGGTCCACCAAGAACGTTCCGGCTCCGTTAGGTGAAGCCCGGACGGTGACCTGGATCAGACAGACCCGATCGGAGTATCGGTGGAAGCCCGCCGCCTCGCAGTCCAGGGCCACTGCGCCGCCCCGGGACAGGGCGGAGCTCAGGTCCTGGGCTTGGTCCGGCCGTTCGATGTACCGGATCCCCAAAGGGACGTCTCCTTCATCGTTTGCGGGTCGGGTCGGCGCGCACCCGACCATCCGCCGGTGGGCGGAGGGCCGTTCAGGACAGATACGCTAGACATACTTACTACTCCCGAAACCCCTTCAGGTTCCGGCCTTTCGTGAGTATGGGCAGAGTCGGGGGTCTTCGTCCCAGGCCCGTTCTTCACCGGGAGGTTCTTCGGCTTGCCACGGGGTCGGCGGAAGGGCAGGTTCCCCTCCTTCCTTTCCGATCCGGGGGCGACGAGCCACCCGACCGCGACACATTCACGAGGAGCGTCATGCTTCGCACGAAGATCGTCTGCACCCTGGGGCCGGCCACATCCAGCCGGGAGGCCATCGACGCCTTGGTGCAGGGTGGGATGGACGTGGCCCGATTGAACCTCTCCCACGGGGACCACGAGAGCCACCGCGAGCTGATCCGCAACGTTCGCGAGGCGGCCCGGGAACGGGCGCGACCGGTCGCGATCCTGGCCGATCTGCAGGGCCCCCGGATCCGGGTGGGGTCCCTGGAGGAGCCCGTGGAGCTCCGGGACGGCGAAGAGGTGGTCTTCGCCCCGGAAGGCGAGGAGGGGCCGGGAGAGCTTCCCACCACCTACGCCCAGCTCTCGGAGGATGTGAAGGAGGGAGACCGGCTCCTCCTGGACGACGGCACCCTGGAGCTCGAGTGCACGGGGGTAGACGGACGGCGCTCCCGCTTCAGGGTCCTGCGGGGTGGGCTCCTCAAGAGCTACAAGGGGATGAACGTGCCCACGACCCACTTGAAGGCACCCAGCGTCACGGAGAAGGACTACCGGGATCTGGATTTCCTCCTGGAGGAGGGGGTGGAGTTCGTGGGCTTGTCCTTCATCCGGACCGCCCAGGACGTTCGCACGGTGAAGGAGAAGGTCCGGGGGAAGGCCCTGGTGGTGGCGAAGGTGGAGATGGCCCGTGCCCTGGAGGTCATCGAGGAGATCCTGGCGGAGACCGACGCCGTCATGGTGGCCCGAGGGGACCTGGGAGTGGAGCTCCCGTTCGAGCGCGTGCCCATGGCCCAGAAGCAGATCATCCAGTTGGCGAACTTTTACGGTCGCCCGGTGATCACGGCCACGCAGATGCTCGAGTCCATGATCGAGCATGCCCGACCCACCCGGGCCGAGGCGTCCGATGTGGCCAATGCCATACTGGACGGGACCGACGCCGTCATGCTTTCCGGAGAGACGGCGGTGGGGAAATACCCCGTCCGGGCTCTGGAGGCTCTGGTCCGGATCTCCAGGGAGATCGAATCGAGTGGAGCCCTGGATTCGGGTCCCCGGTACCTGACCCAAGCCCCTGAGGGGGCCCGGGCCGGGGCCTCCCCCCGTGAGCACGCCGTGGCCGGAGCCACCGTGACCGCCACCCGGAAGTTGGGAGCTCCGGCCATCCTGGTCATCACCCGAAGCGGTTTCTCCGCCCGTCTGGTCTCGAGCTACAGGCCGTCGGTGCCCATCTTCGCCGTGTGTACCGACCCCCGGACCTACCGGCAGCTCACCGCCGTGTGGGGCGTATGGCCCCTTCTCTCGCTGCAGGAGGAGGTGAGCTACGATTCTTTGAGCGAGTTCGGCCGGCGCCAGATCCTGGAGGCGGGTCAAGGGGAGGCGGGCGACCCCATCGTGATCACCGCGGGCTTTCCGTTCCACCAGCCGGGCACCACGAACACCATGCGGGTCGAGGATCTCTGAGTCGTGAAACTCACGTTCCTCGGCACGGGAACCTCTTTCGGCGTGCCGGTCGTGGGGTGCGACTGTCCCGCCTGTACGTCCTCCGATCCCCGGGACCGGCGGTCCCGCCACGCCGCCGTCCTGGACCTGGGAGCCGAGGGTAGGCTCCTCGTGGACACCCCCCCGGAGCTGCGGTTGCAGCTCGTGGGGGCCGGAATCGACCGGGTGCACGCGGTCTGGTACACCCACCTTCACGCGGATCACCTCCACGGCATCGACGATCTCCGCGTCTTCACCGTGCGGAGCAAGCGGCCTTTTCCCGCCTATGTCCCGGAGGGGGAGGAGGAGGGGCTCCACCGCCGCTTCTCGTACATCTTCGATCCCACCGTGCGGCCCCCCCGGGGGAGCTCCAAGCCCTTGGTCCGACTCCATTCCCTTCGGGAGGGGGAGGAGCGGGAGATCCTCGGACACGTGTTCACCCCGGTGACCGTGCCCCACGGTCCCGTTTCCGTCTACGGGTTCCGAGTAGGGGAGCTGGGGTACATCACGGATGGAAAGCGCCTCCCGGACGCTACCCTGGAGGTCCTGACCGGCGTGAGGGTCCTGGTGTTGAACGCCCTCTGGTTCGGGAACCCCCATCCGACCCACTTCAACGTGGAGGAGGCCGTGGAGGCGGCACGGGTCGTCGGGGCGGAGCGGACGTACCTGACCCATCTCACGCACCGGGTCCGACACCAGGAGCTTCTGGACTGGCTGCCCGAAGGGGTGGAGCCGGCCTATGACGGACTCTCTGTGGAAGTGTGATCCCCGGGAGGCCCGCCCCGGGAGGTCCGAATGCACCACCGGGTTGCACGCGCTGGGATGAAAGGAGGAAAGGCAGATGGCGGCTGAAGCGGAGGACACCCTTCCGGACACCGGCCTGTCCCTGGACTACGGCAACTTCATGGCGCCCCGGCTGCCCGAGGGCGGGGTGGATCCGGAGCTACTGCAAGGGCCCATGGTACGGGACTTCGCCCGAGCGCACGCCACGGTCCAGGAGGCGCGGGAGAGGGGGGAGATGGGGTTCTTCCAACTTCCGTACCAGAGGGAAAGCGCGGCCGCCGTTCGGGACGTGGCCGACTCCTTCGGCCAGTGGTTCGAGGACGTCCTCGTCCTGGGGATCGGCGGGTCCACCCTGGGAACGCTCTCCGTGAGGGACGCCCTGTTGGGGCGGGGATGGAACGAGCTCTCGTTGGAGGAGCGGGATCACTTCCCACGTCTGCATGTTCTCGAGAACCCGGACCCGGCGGCCGTTTCCCAGGTTCTGGATCGGCTGGATCTCCGCCGGACCCTTTGCAATGTGGTGAGCAAGTCCGGGTCCACGGCGGAAACCATGGCCCAGCTCCTGGTGGTGGAGGGCCGGCTCAGAGAGCTCGTGGGGGAGGAAAAAGCCCGGGGCCACCTCCTCCTGACCACCGATCCGGAGCGAGGGGATCTCCGGGCCCTGGCCCGGGAGAAGGGAATTCCGGCCCTTCCCGTTCCCCCCAACGTGGGGGGACGTTTCTCGGTCCTTTCGCCGGTGGGCCTCCTCCCGGCCGCGGTCACGGGGGTGGATGTGGACGGGATGCTGGACGGAGCGGCCCGGATGGAGGCCCGCTGCGCCGTCCCAGAGCTCCCGAAGAATCCAGCAGGCCTCCTGGCGGTCCTCCTGCACCATGCGGACCGGGAGCTGAATCTCCCCATCCATGTGCTGATGCCCTACACCGAGGGGCTTCGCTCCTTTCGGCTCTGGTTTCAGCAGCTCTGGGCCGAGTCTCTGGGGAAGCTCAGGCGGGGGGACGCTGGGGACGAACCCGTGGGTCCCACTCCCGTGGGCGCCGTGGGTCCGGTGGACCAGCACTCCCTCCTCCAGCTCCTCATGGAGGGCCCCCGGGACAAGGCGACCATTTTCCTGGGAGTGCGGGAGGTGGACGACCCGGTGTTGATTCCCAACCTCCACGGCGAGCGGGGGAGCATGGCCTACCTGGGGGGACACACCCTCAAGGCGCTCGTGGACACGGAGCGGAAGGCCACCGCCGAGGCGCTCCGCCGGGCCGGACGCCCCAATCTCACCCTGGAGGTGGAGCGACTGGACGCTCCGGCAATGGGAGGGCTCTTCATGCTCTTCCAGATCGCAACCGTTTATGCGGGCGCCCTCTACGGGGTGAATCCATTGGATCAGCCCGGAGTGGAGCTGGGGAAGGAGCTCACCTACGGCCTGTTGGGACGGCAGGGGTTTTCCGCTCCGGATCTCCTGGAGCCCGATCCGCGATGGTCCGTGTAGTCGCCGCTCCGGCGGGCGGGTCACTCGGCTTGTACCTGCCAGGGGCGTTGGATAGTTTTTTTCAGGAGTCGCGCGAGCCCCAGTCCACCTCCCCGATCCGGGGGGGCAACCCAGAGGAGCCCAGATCATGCGTTCAACCGACGAAGATGGCGCCTACATTATCGTGGAGCGGGAGGGAAGCGGCGTAGGCCCCTTCCTCGTGGGAGCCCTCCTGGGAGCTGGGGTCGCCCTCCTCTTCGCTCCCCGCTCCGGGGAAGAGACCCGGAAGGAGATCGAGGAGCGGGCCACCCAGCTCAAGGACCAGGCCGGCGCCCGGATCCGGGAGGTTCAGGACGAGCTGGAGGAGCGCCTGGACCAGGCACGGGAAGGGGTCCGCCAGCGGGTGGACTCGGTCCGGCATGCGGTGGATTCCGGGCGGCAGGCCGCCGAGGAAGCCCGCCACGAGCTGGAGGACAAGCTGGAGCGCTCCAAGTCCGCCTACCGGGCCGGCGTGGAAGCGGCCAGGCAGGAAGTGGACAGCGGTGAGATCCGGGGGCCGGACGAGGAGGCACCCGAGGGAGCGTGACCGGCCGGGAGGAGCTCGAGGGGCCTCGCGTTCAGCGGGGCCGGGACTTTCTCCTGGAATTCGCACGGAAGGTCGGTCGCAGCGACCTTTTTTTCATGGCGGGTGCCATCACCTTCAACGTGCTGGTGGCCGTCGTACCCCTGTTTCTCCTGGTGGTGGGGTTGGGAGGGCTGATCCTCCAGGCCCGGATCGGCGATCCTTCCGAGGTACTCCTCTCCCTGGTCCTGGAGTACCTCCCGGCCGTGGGGGGGGACATCGAGCTCCAGAACACCGTCCGGGGTCTCATCGAGCGGGTTCTGGCGGAAAGCGCCGGTTTCAGCTTGGTGGGGGCCCTCTTCTTCATTTGGATCTCCACCCGTCTTTCCGGCACCCTCCGGGTCGTGCTCCGGGATGTCTTCGAGTTGGAGTCCGACCGGGGGATGGTGCTGGGAAAGCTCTACGACGCCCTCATCGTCATCGTGGGCGGGGTCCTGGTAGTGGTGAACCTGGGGGTGACCGTGGCCGTCCGGGCCGTCCGGGACCTGGGGGTCGCCATCCTGGGGTTGGAGGGGTGGGGCGCGGCCCTCACCCATACCCTGGTGGCGAACACCCTCGCCTTCGGCTCCGCCTGGGTACTCTGTTTCCTGATCTACCGCTACCTTCCCGCTCGGAGGACGGGGTGGTCTACCTCGGCGGTGGCGGCCACCGTTACGGCCGTGTTCTTCGAGGTCACGAAGGCGGCCTTCACCTGGTACGCCACCGAGGTGGCCGACTTCAGCACGGCGTACGGGAACTTGACCACGTTCGCGGTCCTGTTCTTCTGGATCTATTATGGCTCCCTGGTGTTCATCCTTGGAGGTATGGTGGGATTCGTGTACGGAGACCGGAGGCGGAGGCGCATGGGAAGGACGGCACGCAGCGGTTCGTCGGGGGCCGGAACGGTCGCCCTTCTGGTCCTCGTGGCGTTCGCGGCCGCCCCTGGGGCGGCCCTGGGGCAAGGCATCCTCTCCAACGGCGGGAGCAACGGTTTCAGCGGGGCCAACGGGTCAGCGGGAGGAGTTCTCTTCGCGGACCGGGTCCTGGACCGGGAGCTCGCACTGGACCGCTCCCTCCTGAACCACGACGGCCCCTACGTGATCGTCCACGTGGCCGAGAACCGGGTCTTCGTGGTGGAGGACGACCGGATCATCTGGTCCTCCCCGGCCGGGACGGGCCACGGCTTCGAGCTGGAAGGGGCTGGGCAGGAGTGGACCTTCACCACGCCGGTGGGGGTCATGCGCGTGTACAGGAAGGAGAAGGATCCGGTCTGGGTGGCTCCGGACTGGTACTTCGTCCAGCGGGGCCTCCCCGTCCCGGCGCGGAACGATCCGTCGCGGAGGATCGGTGGAACGCTTGGTACCACAGCCATCTACCTGGGCGACGGGATCGCCATTCACGGCACCGACCGGCCCGAGCTCCTCATGGACCCGGACCCTGAAGCCCGAAGGATCTCCCATGGCTGCATCCGTCTGACCGACGAGGCTGCCCGGGAACTCTACCACTTCGTGGAAGTGGGAACTCCGGTCCTCCTATACTGACCGCCGCGGTCACTTCGGGTCCACGGGTCGCGTTCCGGGACGGAAGGAGGGCGTGATGGCCGACGGCGGGGGAAAACGGGTCGTCCTCAGGAATCGGAAGGCCCGCCACGAGTACGAGATCGTGGAGACCTTCGAGGCCGGTCTCGTCCTCCGGGGTCCGGAGGTGAAATCCCTTCGGGAGGGCAAGGCCAGCTTCCAGGACGCCTTCGCCCGGGTGGACGGAGGCGAGGTCTGGCTCCACAGCCTATACATCGCTCCGTACGAGCCGGCCAGCCGCGAGAACGACGAACCCACCCGGACCCGGAAGCTCCTTCTGAAGACCCCCGAAATCCGGCGTCTGGCCGGAAAGCTGGACTCGAAGGGGCTCACTCTGGTGCCCCTGGATCTCTACTTCCGCCGAGGCTACGCCAAGACAACCCTCGCCGTGGCCCGGGGCAAGAAGCTCCATGACAAGCGGGAGAAGCTGAAGCGGAAGACCCAAGAAATGGAGGCCCGGCGGGCCGTGGAAAGCCACGGACGATGAGGGCGCGTCCGGCTCGCGGGGGCCCGGCGTTGGCTGCCCTTGGGGCACTTCTCCTCTTGGCGGGCGCCGTCCCCGCTGCACAGGGTCAAGCTCTCGACGGAATCCACGTACTCGCCCCGGGGGACCGGGAGGAGGCCGGGTCCGTGGAGCGGCACCGAGGCTACGCCGCGGCGACGGTCTCGGTCCTGGAGGCGGTGGGGTTCCGAGTCGAGGAAGTGGACGGAGGGGTGGACCTCCACCTGCCAGGGGGGGAGGTGGTGGAGGCGAGGGCCGGAACGCCCTTCCTCCAGTGGGATGGTTCTCCGGTGCAGCTCGCCCACCCTCCCTATCGTTTCGGGGGCGAGCTCTACCTACCTCTCCAGTTCTTCAGCGAGCTGGTTTCCGACCGTCGTCCGGACCTCTTCGAATGGGAGTGGGACAGGGGGAGGCTGACGGTGACCGCGGATCCTGTGGTGGCGGAGGAGTCGGTGGTGGTGGAGCCCGGTTCCGGAGACGAGCCCCGGGGGCCTTCCAGGGTGGTCGTCATCGACCCGGGCCACGGAGGCGAGGAGTCCGGAGCTACCGGCCCTAGCGGTGTCCGGGAGAAGGACGTGGCCCTGGCCGTCTCCCGGGCACTGGCCAGGGAGCTGAGCACCGAGCCCGGCGTGGAGGTCCACCTCACCCGGGACCAGGACGTCCACGTTCCCCTCTGGCGCCGGGGGGAGAAGGCCACCGAGTGGAAGGGAACCCGCCCCGGGGTCTTCGTCTCCATCCATGCCAACTCCTCCCTCGGGCGTCCCGAGGCCAGCGGCTTCGAGACGTACTTCCTTTCCGAAGCCCGTACCGAGCACGAACGTCGGGTGGCCGCGGTGGAGAACGCACCCCTTCACCTGGATCCACGGGAGGAGGGACCCTTCCTTCGGGACCCGGCGGTGGATGGGCTTCTCCGGGATCTCAGGAACCTGGACCACCAATACTGGTCGTCCATCCTGGCCCGGAGGGTGCAGAACGAACTGGCCCGGGTCCATCCCGGTCCGGACCGCGGCGTGAAGCAGGGTCCCTTCGCGGTGATCACGAACGCCCTCATGCCCGCGGTCCTGGTGGAGCTGGGCTTTCTCACCAACCCGGACGAAGAGCGTCTGCTCGCCTCGCCGGAATTCCACGAGGAGGCGGCCCGGGCCCTGGGCCACGCCATCCTCGGCTTCCTGAACGAGTACCCGGCTAGCGCCGGCGCCGTGGAGGATCGCAGATGACGGACTTGGCCCGCAGCGTCTTCGGAGCCACGTTCCAGAATCCCGTTCTGCTGGCGGCCGGCACATGCGGGTTTGCGCAGGAGTTGGACGAGGTCGTGGATCTGGAGGCACTGGGAGGGATCGTCACCAAGTCGGTGACCCTGGAGCCCCGCCAGGGCAACCCGCCGCCCCGACTGGCCGAGTTCCCCGGGGGGATGGTGAACTCCGTGGGTCTGGCCAATCCCGGGGTGGATGCGGTCCGGGCCGAGAAGCTCCCATGGCTCCACCGCAACCTTCGGCGCCCCCGGGTCTTCGTGAGCGTGGCCGGCCATGCCCCTGAGGAGTTCGGCGAGATCGTGACCCGGCTGGACGACGGTGAGGGCTTCCTCGGTTTCGAGCTCAACCTTTCCTGCCCCAACGACGCACGTCGTTCGGCCCTCCCCTTCGCCCTCGATCCTGCGGAGGCGGCGGCGGTGGTGGGTCGGGTGCGGCCCCTCACCCGGCGCCCCCTCCTGGCCAAGATGGCTCCCAACGCCCCTGGCCTGGCGGCCGTGGCCCGGGCGGTGGCGGATGCCGGAGCCGACGGCCTCACGGTGGCGAACACGGTCCCCGGATACCTTCCTCTTCCCGGAAAAGGAGCACCCGCGTTGGGGGCGGGTGGGGGTGGGGTGAGCGGCCCGCTCCTCCGGCCGCTGGCCATACGGGCCGTGCGGGAGGTTCGGGAGGCCGTGGATCTTCCGCTGGTGGGAGTGGGTGGAATTTGTACGGCCGGACACGCGGTGGAATACCTGGCGGCCGGGGCCAGCCTGGTCCAGATCGGGACGGCCAGCTTCGCGGACCCACGGGCGGCGCTGCGGGTTATCAAAGACCTGGAGCGTTGGTCGGGACTGCCCCTCCATGAGAAGGCGGACCCCAAGGCTCCGATCCACTCCTCTCCGGCCGGGTTGGCGCCCGATGGCTGAGATCATCGTGGCCCTGGACCTTCCGGAAGGAGGGGAGGCCCTGGAACTCGTGGACCGCCTGGGCCCCCTGGGCGGATTCTACAAGGTCGGGCTCGAGCTCTTCACCCGGGAAGGACCTCCCATCGTCCGAGCTCTCCGGGAGCGGGGGAAGCGTGTCTTCCTGGACCTCAAGCTCCACGACATTCCGAATACGGTGGCCGCCGCGGTCCGTGCGGCTACCCGTCTGGACGTGGAGCTGCTCACGGTGCACGCCGTGGGAGGCGCCGCCATGATGGAGGGGGCCGCCCGGGCGGCCCGGGGGAGCGGCATGCGCCTTCTGGGCGTAACGGTCCTGACGTCGCTGGACGCAGGGGCATTGCGCGACAGTTGGGGAAGGAGGGATGCGGTGCAGGTGGAAGAGGAAGTGGTCCGGTTGGGCCGGGACGCCCGGCGCGCCGGGCTCCACGGATTGGTGGCTTCGCCCCGGGAGGCTCGCTCCCTCCGTGGGGCGTTGGATGAGGAGACGCTCTTGGTGATCCCGGGGATCCGTCCGCCCGACATGGACCATCACGACCAGACCCGCGTGGCGACCCCGGAGGTGGCGGTGGAGGCCGGGGCCGACTATCTCGTGGTGGGCCGAGCGGTGACCCGGGCCCCCGACCCTCGAAGGGCCCTGGACACGATGGTGGAGCAGGTCCATGTGGCCCACGGAAGGGGGCAGGCCCCATGACGGCGCTGTGTATCCTTGTAGGTCTCGGCGCCGGGGCCCTGTCCCCACCTCCCCCGACGGGGCGGACCGGAGAGCCCTTCGGGGCCGGAAGCCCGAGCATCGTTCTGTTCGTGGCCGGGCCTTCGGCCGGCTGGGACACGAGCGAGCCTTCCTCCGCCCCCGCGATGAACCTGGGCGAGGCGGTGGAGGAGGTGGCCCGGGCGTGGGGTCAGGGGAGCGTGGACAGCCTGACCCAGCTCTTCTCCTCCGCCGGCGTGGTTCTCCATCTGCACCGGGAGACCAACACCCCCCTTCCACCCCGGCAGGCCCGGGCGGCCCTGCGGGACTTTCTTCGGGGCTACGAGACCGCGGAGATTCGGGTCATCCGGGTGTCCGAAGCCGGTGGTGAGCCTGCGAAGGGATACGGCGAGCTACACTGGGCGGCCGTTCCCGCCGGTACGTCCCAGCCGGTGGAGTTGGCCATCTTCGTGGGCTTCCTCCAGGAGGAGGGCCGGTGGCGGGTGTCGGAGGTCCGCCTCCTGCGTTAGCTTTTTCGGGCTATGGCGGTACGTTTCTTCAACACGCTTTCCCGGTCCCTGGAGCCCTTCGAGCCTGTTTCCCCGGGCCGAGTGGGCGTCTACGCGTGCGGGCCCACCGTCTACGACCATGCCCACGTGGGCAACTTCCGGAGCTTCGTCTTCTACGACCTGGTCCACCGCTTCCTCGAGTGGAGGGGCTACCCGGTCCACTTCGTCATGAACTTCACCGATGTGGACGACAAGACGATCCGGGCCGCCCGGGAGGAAGGGGCCACCGTCGCCGAGTACACCGAGCCCTTCACCCGGGCCATCCTGGACGAGGCCGACGCCCTGGGGATCAGGAGGGCGGACGGCTATCCCCGCGCCACCGAGTATGTGGATGAGATGGTGGCCCTGGTGGAACGACTCTTGGAGCGGGGCCACGCCTACACGACCGACGACGGCTCCGTTTTTTTCGACATCACGAGCTTCCCGGAGTATGGGAAGCTGTCTCGGAAGGACCTGGAGAAGGGACGGACCGGGGAGCGAGTGGCGGACGACGAGTATGGCAAGGACGACGTTCGGGACTTCGCCCTCTGGAAGGCGGCCAAGGAAGAGGATCGGGCGGTGGGAGCGGTCTGGCCCGCCCCGTGGGGCGAGGGGAGGCCGGGGTGGCACCTGGAGTGCTCGGCCATGAGCCTGGCTGAGGTAGGAGAGACCGTGGACATCCATCTGGGTGGGGAGGACCTGATCTTTCCCCACCACGAGGACGAAATCGCCCAGTCCGAAGGGGCCACGGGAAAGCCCTTCGTCCGGTGCTGGCTCCACGTGAAGCACCTCCGGATGGCCGACGCGAAAATGTCCAAGTCCGCGGGGAACACTGTGACGGTCCGGGAGCTCCTGAGCCGGGGGACGGACCCGGCCGCCCTCCGATACCATCTCCTCTCGGCGCACTACCGAACGGAGCTCGCCTTCGGGGAGCGGGGGCTCGACGGCTCGGCCCGAGCCGTTCGCCGGTGGTCCGATTTCCGGGACCGGGTCCGGGAGGTGGAAGAAGATCCGTCCGCGGCTTCCGCGGGGCTCGGGAAGGTGGCGGAGGAGGCCGTGGCCTCGTTTCAGGACGCCATGGACGAGGACCTGAACGTTCCGGCCGCGCTGGGGAGCCTCTTCACGCTGGTGGGCGAAGGGAACGGGATCCTGGATCGGGTGGGGGACCGGATCCCGTCGGAGGAAGCCCGGGCCGTCCTCGAGGCCCTCTCCTCGATGGACGAAGTCCTGGGGGTGATGGAGCTGGTGGACCGGGGCCGGAACGTGGACGAGGAGACGCGGAGCTGGGTGGAGGAACGGATTCGTGAAAGGGAGGAGGCCCGCGAGCGGAAGGACTTCCAGCGGGCGGACGCCATTCGGGACGAGCTGGCTCGGGAGGGAATCGTCGTGGAGGACTCGCCCCGGGGCACCCGTTGGAAGCGAGTCCGGGGCGAGAGCCCGGTGGGGTGAGGGGGTGCAAAAAAAAGGCTCGGAGCGCCGTTGACACCCCCCGGGGCCAGGTCTATAGTATAAGGCTCTGTTCCGCTGACGTAGCTCAATCGGCAGAGCAGCCGCCTTGTAAGCGGCAGGTTGAGGGTTCGAGTCCCTCCGTCAGCTCCTTCGCCGCGGCTTGGCAGGGGGGGGTGCGGTGAAGTGGTATTTTTTGTGTGAGGTGGGGTACCCAAGCGGTCAACGGGGGCAGACTGTAAATCTGCTGGCGTAAGCCTTCGTAGGTTCGAATCCTACCCCCACCACTTAGGC
>SKSR01000146.1 GCA_007122885.1 Gemmatimonadota bacterium | reverse complement strand
TCGAGCATTTCGCGGAGGAGATCCTGGACCTTGACGTAGCCCTTTACGTCGTCGAGGCTTCCCCGGGCCACCACGTACCGGGTGTGTCGGACCTCACCCAGAGCCCTCCGCCACTCGTCGATTCCCGCCGCCGCGTCGAGCCACACGATGGAGTCCCGGGGAGTGGCCAGGGAGCCCACCCGGGTGTCGCTCAACCGGAAGAGCCGCTCGGTGATCTGCTGTTCCGTGGCCTCCAACTCCCCTCTTTCCACTGCGTGGGCGATCATCCCGCGGATCTCGTCCTCGGTGACCTCCGTCTCGCTTCCTTCCTTGAACCCGAGGCCCCGGAGGACTCCGTCGCTGCTCTTCTCCAGGAGCCGGACCAGGGGAGTCGCGGCCACGGACAGGATGTGCATTGGGCGCGCCACCCGGCTGGCCAGGCGCTCCGGATCGTGGAGGGCGATCCGCTTGGGGACCAGCTCCCCGACGATCACGGTGAGCAGAGTGACGGCCCCGATCACCACGACCACGGCGACTTGAGCAGCCATGGCCGGGGGCACCCCCAGGGTCGAGAGTCCCGGCGCCAGGGTACCGGCCACGCGGGCGCCCCCGAAGGCCCCGGCGATTACGGCCATGGCGGTGATCCCGATCTGGACGGTGGAGAGGAACCTCCCCGGGGCGTTGGCCAGCTCGAGGGCCACCCGGGCTCCCTGATGGCCCGCCTCCGCCTCCATCCTCAACCGAGCCTTTCGGGAGGCGACCACTGCGATCTCCGAGGCCGCCAGGATTCCATTGGTTCCCACGAGGGCGAAGATGATGGTGACTTCGGCTAGCGCTCCGGTCATGGCGGTCTCGAGAGATCTGTGGTCGACTGGAAGGGCGTGAGAGTCGGGCGGGGCATCGGCATGAGGCCGTGCTGTCGATCAGGAGCCCCGGAAGCGCTCGACCCACTCCTGAAGTCGAGGTGACGCGGCCGAGGCCGCCTGGGCCCACGACTCGTAGGAGAGCACCGCGTTCAGATCATCCGTCTCCTCGGCCAGTCGCACCGAATGCTTGATCTGCCGGGCCAACTCCGGCTCCAATCGGGCGAACTCCGTGGCCAGCTCGAGGGCAGCTCCCGGGGGATCGTCCTCGGGCCCCTCCGCCAGGCCCAGCTCCACCGCCTCCCGTCCCGGAATCGGCCGGCCCAAAAGAAGGGTCTTCAGGGCCCGGGAGGACCCCAGAGCCCGGACCAGGAACCAAGTGCAGCCGCCTCCAGGGTGAAGCCCGATCTTCGAGAAGGTGGCGCCGAAGGAGGCGTCCGGGGCGGCGAGCCGCACATCGCACGCCAGGGCCAGGTTCAGGCCGGCTCCGATGGCCGCTCCATGGACTGCGGCCACGGTAGGGAGGGGAAGGTCGCGGACGTCGAGGAAGGCCCGGTAGTATCCGTTCAAGCGCTCGTGGACCCGGGTCGTTTCCTCCTTCGGGTCGCCGAAAAGCTCCGGGAGGTCGGCCCCGGCGCAGAAGGCGGGGCCCTCACCCGTCACCACCACGACACGGACGTCCCGGTCGTTCCGGATCCTGGACACCACGTCCCGGAGCTCGCTTCCCATCTCCTCCCCCATGGCGTTCCTGCGGTCCGGGTCGGTCAACGTCACCACCCCGACTCCATCCTCCCGGACCTCCAACCGCACCTTGTTCGTCGCCATTCGTCCGTCCCTCGTTGCGGGTCGCCTTTCTTCCAGGGCTACGGGTGCCCGTCCGAGACGCCGGTCGGTCAGGAGCCGTCACACGCCCGGCGAAGCAGCTCTACGTCCTCCGGGTGGAGCGAGAGCTCCTGATCGGGAGGACGTTCTGCGGATCGAGCCGACATGACGGCCTCCGGAGCCTGGGCATGGGGAAGGCTCAGCGCGTGCCCCAGCTCGTGGGCCAGCACCAGAACCAGGTGGGTGGGGTCGGCGAAGTGATAGATCTCGATTTCCCTCTCCACGGACACCACCTGTCCCCCACGTTCCCGGACCTGCCGGCGGTACACGCCGGACTGGATTTCGAGCTCGCCGGTACCCTCCACCAGGGCCTGCACGTTCCGGTTGAAGGAACGGGCGTCCCGGTTGAACCGGTCCACCTCTTCCCGGAGCCGCTCCTGCCGACGCTCCAGCTCGTCCGCCTGAACGTTGAGTCGCGACCTCCGCTCTTCGAGGCGGGCTTCCGCCCGCTGGAGCTCCTCTTCCATCGAGCGCTCCCCTCGCTCCTCGTTCCATCGGCGAACCCGCTCGTTGTGGGTCGAGAGCTCCTCCCGGAACCGCTCCTGCCGGGCCCTGTGTTCCTCCAGCTCTCGGGCAAGGTTCTCTTGCCGGTCCGCAAGGTTTTCGGCGCGGCCGTCCAGTCTGCGGGCCGCCTCGCCCAGGGCTTCGTCGTGGCGACGGAGCTCGTCGGCGAACTCCTGACGCTCGTCAAAGACGACCCGGATGGGGAACCCGTCGCCGGCTCGCTCCGAGAAGAGGGGGCGGCCCAGGGCCTCCTCCCAAAGGGCCGCCGCCCGCTCCACCGCTTCCCGGACATCGTCCTCCTGGAGGCCGAAGCGCGGGTCCACCTCTGCCACCCGCCACTCCAGGGGCGCCTCACAATTCGCCTCCACGCCTTCGGTAGAGAACCACTCCAAGGGATCCGGAGGACCCAGGACGAGCCAGGTGCCGGCGACGGCCGAAAGGAGCAGAAAACCTCGGGTCATGGCTGAGTGCGATCTCCCGTGACTGCGATGGGTCCGTCGGAACTCTCTCGTCCTCGGTCAGGACACGGCTCGGGAGCAGATCCCGGAACGGGGCCAGTAGCCCGGCATCGGAAAGCTACTACCCGTGGCGGGTCCGAGCGTGCTCGGAGCGGTGGGGGGCGCCTTCCATCTTCCTCAGCTCCGTGGCCCGGTGATACCCTATGAGACAAGCGTGATCGGCGGGCCACCTCGGCGATGGAGGAGGGTCCGCTCCCGGTCCGGCGCCTGGGCCGGGACTCGAATCCAGCGGAAGGAACGCGTCCATGTCCCGCTCCACCCCTGGTTCTCTGAGCCTTCTGGGTACCCTGATCCTGGCTGCGGCTTTTCCCTTTTCCCTGGCCGCCCAGGCGCTCGAAACGGGAGAGGAGGGACCGGCGCCCCGGATCCATGCAGGTGTGGCGGGAGCGGTGGCCCAGCCCCTGGGAGAGTTTTCCGACTATGTGACCCTGGGGGGAGGACTCCGGGCTTTCCTCCGGTGGGACCTGGAGCCCGGGGGGAGGGCGGCTCTCCGACTGGGTGCCGGTTTCCTCAATTACGGAAACGAGACTCGGAGGGTCTGTCTCGGCGGCGGGGTCGGATGTCGGATCCAGGTGGACCTGACCACTTCCAACAACATCCTCCTCCTCTCGGTGGGCCCGGAGTTGGCCATGCCGGTGGGGCCAGCGCGTCTGTACGGTCACGGGGGTGTGGGTATATCCTACTTCTCCACCGATTCGAGGGTTTCGGGCACCGGGGATCCCGATCCCTTCGCCAGCAGCCAGAACTTCGGGGACGGTGGTTTCAGCTGGAGCGGGGGAGCGGGGGTGCAGCTTCCCCTGGCCCGAGTCCGGGAGATCCCGATCTCTTTCGACTTCGGTATGGCGTATCAAGGGAACGGGCGACGCGAATACCTGACCCGAGGGGACATCACGGATCTCCCGGACGGCTCCCTGGAGTT
>SKSR01000224.1 GCA_007122885.1 Gemmatimonadota bacterium | reverse complement strand
CGAGGAGCTGCCCGCCTACCTCCACCCGCAGAAGGCCCTGGACGCGAAGGGAGACGAGGAATCCCCGTACATCCACGAGCCCCGGAAGGAAGGATGGAACGGGAACATCACCAAAATGGTGAAGCTGGACTTCGGGGATGTGGACGGGGGTCTCGAGGACTCCGATGTGGTGGTGGAAGACGAATACTTCTTCGAGGGATCCACCCACGCTCCCATCGAGCCGCACTGCGCCATCGGTTTGTGGGAACCGGACGGCCTGGAGGCGGGAGGGCTGTCCGCGAACGGAGGGTGGAGGTTCCCTGATCAGGCCGGTATGGGCGCTCAGCCCGGAAAGCACGAAGGGGGTCTCCCTTCGGCCCGCGGGCGGCTCACGGTGTGGTCCTCCACTCAGGTTCCGCACTATCTCCACCGGGAGCTGGCCCGGGTGCTCAAGCTGGACCCGGCCCGGATCCGGGTGATCCAGCCCCCCGTGGGCGGGGCGTTCGGCGGAAAGTCCGAGCCATTCGATCTGGAGTTCTGCGTCGCCGCCCTGGCCATGAAGACGGGCCGACCGGTCAAGATCCTCTACACCCGGGAAGAGGTCTTCTACTCCCACCGGGGCCGGCACCCCTTCCACATGAAGTACAGGACGGGAGCGAACAAGGACGGGAAGCTCACGTCGGTGGACGCCGAGATCATCCTGGACGGGGGGGCATACGCCTCCTTCGGTCTCGTGACCACCTACTACTCGGGGCAGCTTCTCACCGCGCCGTACGTCATGCCCGCCTATCGCTTCAACTCCGTCCGGGCCTACACGAACAAGCCTGCGTGTGGGCCGAAGCGGGGGCACGGATCCGTTCAGCCCCGCTTCGCCTTCGAGGTGCAGCTCGACCGATTGGCGGAGAAGCTGGACATGGATCCCATGGAGTTCCGGCGGATCAACTTCATGGGCGACAACACCCGGACGGTGAACGAACTCCGGGTGACCTCCAACGGCTTCCTGGAGTGTCTGGACGCGGTGGAGGAGGCCAGTGACTGGAAGGATCGGTGGCGGAAACTGCCCTATGGCCGGGGGCTGGGAGTGGCGGGCTCCTGCTACATCTCGGGGACGAACTACCCGGTCTATCCGAACGAGATGCCCCAGTCGGCCATCCAGCTCCAGATCGATCGCTCGGGACGGGTCGCCGTCTTCAGCGGGGCGTCCGAGATCGGCCAGGGGACGGACTCCATGGTGGCGTACGTGGCCGCCGAGGAGCTGGGAGTTCCCCTGGACTACGTCCGGGTCTACGCCGGGGACACCGACTTCACGCCGGTGGACCTGGGGGCCTACTCGTCCCGGGTCACCTTCATGCTGGGGAACGCCTGCTTGGAGGCGGCCCGGAAGCTCAAGGAGAGGGTCCGGGTGGCCGTGGCGGAAATGTGGGAATGCAAGCCGAGGGAGGTCCTTCTGGCCGGAGGATGGGCGCTCTACTCCCCGGACACCGAACGGAAGCTCCCCGTCCGGGAGGCCTTCCAGTTGGCCGAGGCCAAGTATGGGACGCTGGGCGCCACCGGCTGGTACAACACTCCCAAGGACGTCCACGGCGAGTACCGGGGCGGCACCATCGGTGCCTCGCCGGCCTACTCCTTCACGGCCCATGTGGCCGAGGTGACCGTGGACGAGGAGACGGGCTTCGTGAAGGTGGACCGGATCTGGGTCGCCCACGACTGCGGCCGGGCCCTGAACCCGGTCGTGGTTGAGGGTCAAATGGAGGGATCGGCCTACATGGGCGCCGCCGAAGCGATCATGGAGGAACAGATCTTCAAGACGGCGGACCAGGGCCGGGAGGGGCTCCACAACGCCCCGTCCCTCCTGGACTACAAGATCCCCACGAGCGTGGACACCCCGGAGATGCAGTCCCTCATCGTCGAGTCCGTGGATCCGGAAGGGCCGTATGGGGCCAAGGAGGCGGGAGAGGGGCCCCTCCACCCCTCCATTCCGGCCATATCCAACGCCATTCACGATGCCGTGGGCGTTCGTATGACCGCCCTGCCCTTCTCACCGCCCAATGTGTGGAGGGCCATCGAACGGGCCCGCGAGGACGGAGCTTTGGGGAAGCCTTCCGTGCCCCGGCCAGGAGCCCCGACTCCCGACCGGGAGCCGGTGAGTGCCGACTGACCGCCGCTGAGACAAACCGACAGAGAGGGAAGAAGCCCGTGCTTAGATTGCCCGCCTTCGAGTACCACCGGCCCCGAACGGTGGGGGAGGCCTTGGAGCTCGTGGACCGCTACGGCGACGACGCCATGTACGTGGCCGGAGGAACCGACCTGGTCCCCAACATGAAGCATCGCCTCTTCACACCCGGTCACCTGGTGGCGCTGAAGGGCATCGGTGAGTTGAAGGGAATCGAGGTGAAGGGGGACCACCTGGACATCGGGGCCGGCGAGACCCTTTCCAGCGTTGCCGCCCACCCGGAGGTCCGAAAGCGGTTCTCCTCCCTAGCCGACGCAGCGGGCCACGTGGCGGGTCCACAGCTCCGGAACGCGGGGACCATCGGCGGAAATGTCTGCTTGGACACCCGTTGCACCTACTACAACCAGACGGAGTTCTGGCGGAAGGCCCTGGGCTACTGCCTGAAGAAGGACGGCACCGTCTGCCACGTGACGAAAGTGGGCAAGAAGTGCGTGGCCGCCCACTCGGCCGACACCCCTCCTGCGCTCATCACGCTGGACGGGGAGGTGGAGGTGCGAGGACCGGGCGGCGTAAGAACGGTTTCCGTGTCGGATTTCTTCGTCCCGGACGGGATCTGGAATGCGCGAAGGGAACCGGGTGAGATCGTGACCCGGATCCGGGTTCCTCTCCCCGAGGACGGTGAAGGCGACGAAGGAGAGCTGAGGACGGGTTACGCCAAGCTCCGGCAGCGCGACTCAATCGACTTCCCCCTTCTTACCGTGGCCGTGGCCGGTTGGATCGCGCCGGATGGGCGGGTCCGGAAGCTCCGGGGGGTGGTGACGGCTCTGGGATCTCGACCCCGGGAGCTCACCGGCTGGGACGAGATCGCCGAGGGCGAGCTTCTGGGCGACGAAGTCGTGGAGGCGCTGGCTCAACGGGCCCACAAGCAGTGCCGCCCCCTGGACAACATCATCGTGGATCCGGACTGGAGACGGGCCATGGTGCCCGTATACGTCCGGAGGGCACTGGAGCCTCTCCGGGAAGCGGAAAGCGGTGCCGGGCAGGCTGCGGCGTGAGTTCTTCGGCCGGGGGTGGGGCCCGGGACCTGGCTCTCCGGATCACCAGACCCCCGGTTCGGGAGATGAAGGCGGCTACGCCACCTTCCGACGACTCGGGAGCGGATGCGTCGACAGAGCGTGTGGCCCGACTGGACTCGAACGAGAACCGCTTCGGAGCCAGCGCCAAGGCGTTGGAGGCCGCGACCCGCTCCCTGAGCTCGGCGAACGAGTACCCGGACCCCCACGCCCGAGCACTCCGGGAAGCCATAGCCCGCATGACCGACGCTTCTCCGGACGAGGTGGTCTGCGCCAGCGGATCGGACGGCGTCACCCAGCTCATCACACGGGCGTTCTTTTCGGAAGGGGATGAGCTTCTCACCGTGAGCGCCACGTTCGTGGGGCCCCTCAAGGCCGCCCGACTGGCCGGACTGCACGTGCGCAAGGTACCGCTGTCCGAGGGCTACGAGTACGATCTGGCTCGGGTG
>SKSR01000112.1 GCA_007122885.1 Gemmatimonadota bacterium | reverse complement strand
GCGCCGCTCCAGCAAGGCGCGACGACGAGGCATAGCAGCGCTACGTCGAGGAGGAGCAACACAGCTGGAGCGGATGCAGCGGCGCTCAAATGCCACGGGACTTCTGCGACACTACACTAGGCGCTCCGGTGGCGCCCCTCAGAGGGAGTCGATGACCTCCTCCATTCGCCGCCGGGTGGCCTCGTCCGGCAGTCGGCCTGCGCCGCCGCCCATGTTCTCCGCCAGATGGTCCGGGTTCGAGGTGGCCGGGATGGCGCACGTCACCGCCGGATGGGAGATGATGTACTTGAGGAAGAACTGGCTCCACGCCGTGCAGTCGAACTCGGCCGCCCATTCGGGCACGGGCTCGTCCTGGACGAGGGGGAAGAGGTCGCCCCCGCCGAAGGGCCGGGCCACCACGACCCCCACGCCGCGCTCGCGAGCGGTGGGGAGGATCCGTTCGGCGGACTCCCGCTCGGCCAGACTGTAGTTTGTCTGCACGAAGTCGATCCGGTCCTCGTTGAGGATGAGCTCCTCCACCGCCTCATAGCGCTGACTGGAGGTGTTCGTGATCCCGATGTAACGGAAGCGGCCCTCCGCCTTCCATTCCTCCAGGGTGTCCAAGTGAACCTCCACGTCCAGGAGGTTGTGCACCTGCATGAGCTCGATGCTGGGGCGTCGGAGCTCGGACATGGAGGTCTCCATCTGTTGCCGGCCTTCCTCCTCCCCTTCGGTCCAGACCTTGGTCGCCACCCAGAGGTCGTCCAAGAGGCCGAGCTCCGCGGCCAGGTTCCCCAGCACCTCCTCGGCCGGGTCGTACATGGGTGAGGAGTCCACCACGCGTCCGCCCAGCTCGTAGAAGGAGCGGAGGACCTCCCGGAGGGGCGCCAACTCCTCCTCCGTTTCTTCCACCATGAAGGTCTGCCAAGTCCCGAGACCCACGGCCGGGATCTCCTCGTCGGAGCCGGGGATGGTCCGGCGGATGACGTCCGCCGGGCGGGGAGCGTGCCCCCGGGCTCCGACCCTTCCCGAAAGGAGGGCGGGGGCGAAGGCCGATCCGGCCAGGGCGCCGGCGCCGATCCTGAGCGCCTGCCGGCGGGTGAGCCGTCGAGGGTTGGGATGGTGGGCGGGGTCGGGCCGGTGCGGGGAATCCTCGGGCATGGGCCTTCCTCAGGTCGGGCTCAAGGCCGGGGGCGGACGGCCCTCGACGCTCGAGCGATTGGGTC
This sequence comes from Gemmatimonadota bacterium, assembly GCA_007122885.1. Classification (GTDB taxonomy): domain Bacteria; phylum Gemmatimonadota; class Gemmatimonadetes; order Longimicrobiales; family Gaopeijiaceae; genus SKSR01. Next base: position 11,956 of record SKSR01000112.1, on the reverse strand, counting down.
CGGACGGTCTGGCGGACCGCTTCTGTTCAGAGTGCGCCCGGTTCGGTAGGGCCGCAAGTTGGCCACTCCCGCCCGAGCGCCCCGGGAGGGGCGAGGGGTCGGGAGTGGGATCCTGGAGCCCTCTGGTGTGGCTATGCGCCCGGCGGATAGGTGCTGAGCCGGGGAGGGGAGATTGGATAAGGGCCCCGGGGATGGCTCCCCGGGGCCCTCTCGTCCTCCGTCTATCGTTTTCAGCCGGTCTGCTCCAGAGGGGGCTTCAGACCTCCCGGTGATCCGCAGGGTTGGGCCGTACCCCTCCTCCGCGGGGAGCCGTGAGCTCGATCCGGTGCTTGCTCCGGGACCGGAGGCTCCGGTTCTGTCCGAGGCTGTAGTCGTAGCTCCGGGTGAATCGCCGGCTGCTGAAAGAAATCGTCCTCATCGTTCGTCTCCTCTGATCTATTTGGGTTCGTTCTTCGTGTCTGTCACACCCCCCTACGGAGGGGGGCGCACGTCGGTTTCAGAATTCTTTTTTTAGGGGAGCCTCAGGCCTGCGGCGGCGTACTTTTGTCGTCCGCTGGGACCAGGACTTCAAGGGAGCGACGAATGGGATTGGGAGCGACCAGGAGGACGATCTCTCCGGGAGTGGCATTCCGTCGGTTGGGGACTGCTGTGGCCATGTGCGGCCTGCTGGCGGCGCCTGCCGCCGCCCAGGTCAATATCGAGGACCTCCGTCCGGAAGAGGCTCCGGAGGGCCGGTCCGGGTCCGTTCGGGGCGACGTGGATTTCCAGACGGGGAACGTGAGTTTCCTGCGCCTGGGCCTGGAGGCCCGGGTGAACCAGGTGGACGACGGCGTCCATACTCTTGTCGTGGGGGACGGAGGATTGGGGTTTCTGGGAAGCAGCCGGTTCTCCTCCTCCGGCCTCCTCCACCTCCGGCGGACGTACTGGGTCACCGACGCCGTGGCCCCCGAGTGGTTCCTCCAGACGAACTACGATCGCTCCCGCCTCCTGGCCTTTCGCCTCCTGGCCGGTGGAGGGATCCGCTCACCGCGCTACCGGCCCGATTGGGGGAGCATCGGAGGAGGGACCTCTCTCATGGTGGAGCACGAGCGCTTCATGCTCGACGACACGGCCTCCCACCCGCGGGAGGTCACCGTCCTGCGCTCGAGCAGCTTTCTCACCTTCCAAGGGGAGGTGGGCGAGGGGCTGGTGTTGAGCTCCACCACGTACGTCCAGCCCCGGATCACCGATCCAGGGGACATTCGGATCCTCGAGAATCTGTCGGCCGAAACAGACGTGACCGACCGGGTGGCCCTGGCCATCTCTTTCGACCTCCGCTACGACAGCCGCCCTCCCGACGAGACATCCAGCTTGGATACCCGCCTCCGGACCGGCCTTATTCTGAGGTACTGAGCTTTCCCGGCCGCAGCACCGGGCGCTTGCGCCACAGCTCCCTAGCGCTCCGTCCCGCCGGCGCCCTGAGAGGGCCTCTCCGCCGGGCGTAGCAGGGCCACGGCGCCTACCTGGGCGCTCCTCCCAGGTGGCACAGCTCGCAGGTGCCGGGGCTCCGCTCCGCCATGGCGTCGGCGTCGAAGCCGGGGCCGTGCGGGTTCACACCCCAGCCGGCGGTGGAGTGACACTCCAGGCAATCCGTCTGCCCGTGGCACGAAGCGCAGGACTGGAGTCCGATCCGTGCCGCCTGGCCGTGGGTGACGATCCAGTTCGGTTCGGCCGAGTGGAAGGCCGTGCTCCGGGTGCCGTCGGATGCCACCCCCGCCTCCACATGGCAGTCCCGGCAGAAGGCCTCCGTGCTGTGGCAGGACTGACAGTCGCCCACTCCCGCGAAGACATCGGCGGCGTGGCGCTCCAGGAAGTTGTCGGGGTGGAAGGCCCGGGAGTCGGGCCCTGCGTGGCAGTCCGCACAATACTGTTCGGTGTGGCAGCCGGTGCAGGTGAGTGTACCCGTGGCCGCGAAGCTGGCGTGGCGCTCCTGGAAGTCGGGGGGATGGACCCGCTCCCCGGCCCCGCTCAGATCCACCCCCGGGGCTCCACCGGGTACGGCCTGGGGGAGGGACCGGATCACATCGCCGGTGTCCGGCAGGGCGGCGGGGACGGTGTCGGGAGGTTCGGGGCCGCCGTGGATGAGGCCTTGGCCCGAAGCCGCCCAGCGGGGAAGAAATCCGGCGCCCCTCGAGTCCTCGGGACCCCCGGAGCCGTACGTTCCTCCGGCCCTTCCTGCTTCCGTGGATACGCCTGCGGCCTCTTCGTCGTCGACGCCCCCGGCCGTCTCGCCGCCGGTCAAGGTCCCGGCCGTCTCGGCGCCGTCCACGGGCCGGGCGGTCTCGGTGCCGTCCACGGGCCCGGCGGTCCCCGACGGCGTCGCTCCTTCACCGATGTGGCATTCCCGGCAGGTGGCCTGCGTATGGCAGTTGGCGCATCGGGCCGCTCCGGTCAGGGTGGAGGAGCCGTGGTCCCAAGGCCAGTCCCGGTCCAGGTGGGTGTCCGGAAGCGGGTACTCGGCGGTCCATTCCGCGGTGAGAGAGGCCACCCGGTCGTCCCTTTCCAGGGCCATGACGGCGTCGAGCCGATCCGCGTTCACATGACACACCTCGCACGTCTCCCGGGCGTGGCACATCCCGCACGAGACCTGATCCCGGAGGGTTTCCGGGGCGTGACTGGAGACGAAGTCCGGATCGGCGTGGCTCTCCGGTGCGGGGAAGGCGGCGATCCGCTCCACCGGGAGCCGGTCCGCGGCGGTGAGGGGCACGTGGCACACGTCGCACTGGGCTTCCCGGGCCAGGTGCGAATCCGCTTCGTGGGCGTGGCAGCTCAGGCACCCGTCCGGATCCGCCGGCTCCACCTGCATACGGTGCGGGGCGCCCTCGGGGGTGTGGCACGCTTCGCACGGCGCCGATTCGCCGAACAAGGCCAACAGGGCCCGGTGGTTTCTGTGGGCGAAGCGGAGGTTGGAAATCCGGGACTCCTCCGGAGGGGTCCACTCCACCGGGTCGGCCCGGACCCCGTCGTGGCATTCGCCGCAGCTCCCCTCCCGGGGATACATGGCCGCTTCCTCACCCAGGACCGCTCCGGCGTGGCAGCCCTCGCAGGTGGGGAAGAGGCCCGTGTGGGCTTCGTGGGGGAAAGCCTCGTCCTCTGGGTCGCCGTCCAGCGGCACGGACCCCTGAGACGAAACGAAGCCCGCCGGTTCATCCCCGCCTCCGAGCGAGGGAGCCTCCGGGGAGGGGGGGGGCGGGTTTCCGGGCGCCGCCTCCGGAGGGCGGTCGGAGGCGGCAAGGGCCGCTCCTCCTGCCAGGAGGAGGGTGGCCAGGAAGCTCGCCGGCCCCCTCATGGCTGGGCCCGGCCCGGATCCAGCGTCCACCCGCGCCTCACCGGAGCCCCTCCCGGCCCCTCTCGAGCCGCACCTCCGGCTCCGAACCCACGACCCATTGGACCCGGAGGTTTCCCCGGAGCTGGGTCCAGTCGGCCCGGGGGGTGGGCCCCTGGTTCAGGTGGCGGTAGCCGGTGAGGCCGGCCACCACCCGGGCCCGGTCCGTGATCCGGTAGGAGGACTCGGCACCCGCCCCCACCACCGCGCCCTCGTCCAGGCGGAACTCGTAGAGCTGATCGAAGGCCAGGGCCCGGAGGGCCACGAAGCCCCGGTCCCCGAAGCGTCGCATGACTCGCCCCTGCACCTGCCGGCTCGCGGCTCCGAAGCCGATCTCGACCCGGCCCCCGGACTCCACCCGCCAGGCCGCCGCCGGCGACCAGCTCGCGTTCCCTCCGAGTCTCCAGCCGGTGGTCCTGAAGTCCCCCAGGCCCACGTCCATCCCCGTGTCGTCGTAACTCCGGTAAGCCACTTCGCCCCGTACCACCACATCCCCCTGCGGACGGGTCCATGTAAGGTCCATGCGGGACTCGTCGAAGCCCACAGGCGAGAACGCTCCCCAGATGGTCCAGAGCTCGAAGTAGGGACGGTACCGGCGGACCTCTCCCGCCAGGGAGAAGGAGCGCACGGGAGGCCCTCGGACGCGGAGCCGGGCCTCGTTCAGCTCCCTGGCGGCCACATCCGCTTCCACGGCCGCCTCCACGGAGGCCATGCCGTAGCGGAACACCCCGTCCGCTCGGGCCAGCTCGGAGTAGAGCCCGGCCCGGTCGTCTCGGATGTCCCGGTGGTAGAGGGCACCCACATTCAGACGCGGGGAGGGACGGTACCGGGCCTCCCCGCCGAACACGAGCCCGGGCTCCGTGGGCGCCAGTTCCTCGATGGCCTCCAGCGCCTCCCCCGTTCGCGGCTCGTTGAGGCCCCGGACCAAGCTGCGGCCCGCGTACCCTTCCAGTGACAGGCCTTCCACGGTGGGACGGAAGGTGGCGGCGAGCCCGTCGAAGTTGTAGAAGCCCAGGCCCGAGACCTTCCACTGGCGCCCCAGGCGTACCCGGAAGCGCTCCCGGTCCACCTCACCGAAGGCGGCCAGGAGGTCCACCGCGTCGCCGGCCCGGGGCCAGAGGTCCGGATGCCCTCCCCATGAGGCCCGCCCCCGGAGCTGTCCGTGGAGACGGATTCCCTGGCCGAATCCCCAGGCGCTCACCTCCAGGTCCTGGGTCCCCGGCACCGTGGAGACGGTGGGCCCGGGCCTGGTTCCCCGGCAGAATTGGGCGCCGGGAGCGCAGCGGATCACCTGTCCGTCGGGCCTTTGCCGGAGGAGGCCCCTTCCGGCCACCTCCTCCGCCGGGACGCTGTCCCGGACCAGGGGGCGAACGTCCACGTACCGAACGTTCGTGTTCCCGGTGATCCGGAAGGACTGCCCCTCCAAGGGTTCGGCAGGCGCCCACGCGAGGAGCATGGCGGCGACTCCGGCGACGAGCGTGGACCGCCCCGGCTCCCGCCGGTTTTCGGCGCCCGGTACTCCCCAGAGGTCTCCCCGACCCCGGATCATCGCTCTTCCTCTCCCCGCGGGCGTGGAATTTCCTCGTGGGGCACCATGTGGCACTCATGGCAGGTGAGGCCCGGCTCGTGATCCACTTGGTCCGTGTGGCACATGAGGCAGAGGGACCGGGTGAGCTCCGGTCTCCGCCCCTCCTCCCGCCCGTGGCAGCCGGCCGTGGCGCAGGTCAGATGGACCTCCAGACCGTGGGCCCCTTCCTCGACGGGAACGTGGCACGCGGTGCAGTCCGAATCCGGCTCGTGGTGTTCGGCGTGGCAGGCGGAGCACTCCAGCTCCACGGCCAGGGTCACGGGCTCGGTGTGGCAGGTGCCGCAGGAGACCTGGGCGTGGGTGGAGTGGTCGAAAGGGAGGTCGCGAACCCGGGGCTCGTCCCAGACGGTGAGGGACATGGTGGAAGCCACACCGGCCGGGGGAGGGAGGTCTGCTTCGGCGTGGCAGGCGTCGCATGAATAGCCGCGCTCCGGATCGTGGTGGCACGCCGCGCAGTCCCGGGCCGTCTCCACTGCGATCACGCCGTGCTCCTCCCCGATACCATGACACTCCATGCAGGAGAGTCCCTGGTGGTCCCGGTGGAGGAAGGGTCGCTGGGAAAAGGTGGAGGGGGCCTCTCCCTCGAGGACCGCCGCGTGGGCCTCACCCGGATCCCCCGAGGACGGGGGGGAGGCGAGGGCGGCAACGGCCAGCGCCCCGCCCACCCCGGCGGTGATGGCTCCCAGCCGCAGCCAGCCCAGCCCTCTCGAGGATCGGGCCCCCCCCGGCGTCACGGCGCGGTAAGTTGCCGCTCGAGGGAGACGGGCTCACTGGGCGTCAAGGAGTAGTCCGCCTCCACTTGTCGAATGCTGGCCACCAGCAGGGCCTCGATGAGGAAGGGGTTGTGGACCTCCGAGCCCGGTTCCCGGGCGAGCTGCAGGTTGAAGAGGGAGCCGTCCGCCGTGGTGAGCACGGCCGGGTCTCCGAACTCCTCCTCGGGCACTTGGTCCAGGAGCCCTTCCAGAGTGTTCGCCAGGCTGTTGATCCGGTTCCGGGCCACGGTAAGGGCCGAGCGGGCCGCGCTTTCACTTCCATGACAGCCGGTGCACCCCCCGAAGGAGCGTTCGGTCAGGGAGCAGTTCGTCTCTCCGGTGGGAATCCCGTCTTCGTCCACGCAGGGAATCGCCTGGAAGGAGTGACCCGTGGCCCTGAAGGTGAAGTCCCCCGTCTGCGGGTCCTCCATCTCGTAGCTCTCCATGTGACATGTGGCGCAGAGGCGGGGGTTCGCCTCCGTGCCGTGGGTTCCCAGGATCTCCAGATCCGGGTACTCGAAGCCCGGCGGCCGCCACCCGGCCTCGCCCAGGAGTAGGGGGCCCTGCGGGGCGTGGGGGCCCCGAGTGACCTCCGGATCGGCTTGAAACGTCCGCCCGTGACACTGCATGCAGAGGTTCCGCTCGATGTCGGGCTCGTCCACGGCGAAGCGGAGCTCTCCCTCGTGGCGCGGGTCGTGGGGGTCGTGGCAGACTCCGCAGGTGATGGCCATGGCCTCGTCCTGGTCCTGCTCCGCGAAGGAGGACCTCACGCCCCAGGCCCGGAGGGCACCCTTCCCCTCGTGGCACGAGGCGCACTCGGCCCGGGCTGCGGCGAAGCCCACCACGTCGCCGTGGGCCGAGGCCGCCCACTCCTCCGCGAAGGGTCGATGGACCCCCGAGTGGCAGGCTGCGCATCCCTGGTCCAGGTTCTCGCCCAGGGTGAGCGCCGCCAGGGGCTGGTTCTCCGGAGCGTCCGGGACCGAGACGTGATCCAGCCCCGGACCATGGCACGCCTCGCACTGGACGTCGTGGAACCGGGGGTTGCCGGTAGCCACCCATCCCACGTTCTCGTCCTGGACGGGATTGCCCATGGATGAGACGGTATGGCACGATTCGCAGAAGGCCTGGGCCCCAGGGCTTGCGGCCAGGGTGGCCCAAGCGTCCGAGTGGCCGGTCCCCACCCACTGGGCCTGCCGGCTCACGTGGCAGGCGCCGCAGACCGTCCGCTTGTTCTCGATGTTCGTGTAGCCGATGAAGTTCGCGGCCTCGGGTGGAGGATCGTCGAAGAGGGGCCGCTCCACGAAGACCTCGTCCGTGCAGCCGGTGAAGACGAGAACGAGCCCCGCCAGCATTCCCAGCCGGGCCAACGCCCCAGAGCGGGAAGAGGCCCGCCGGCTCGTGGAAGAACTCCGTGGGGGCTCCCGCCGGAATCGGTGGGCTCCCGTGTTCCGCGTCCGGGACGAGACCGTGTTCCACGCCATGGATCGCCTTCCTCCCTGTCTGAGACAGAATGTCCGGTCCGGTGTCCAGAACTCGGACGAAATCTCTCGTGCCCACCGTCGTTCCCCGCCTCTCCCCGGGCTCCCGAGCCCAGGTCGGCGGCGTTCGAGTCCGAGTCGGAAGCGCCCGATTCCGCGCCTTGCGGCTCGGTGTTCCCGGCTTGAGCCGGTATCGGGCGAGGCCGGGCCGTGGCCCTCCGCTTGGAGGCCCTTCGTGCAAGGGACAGGCCGGTTTTGCCCGGCGAATCCGTCGGAAACCGGCCGAGCCATCGCTTCCGATGGCTCGGCCCTTGCCTCGACGGGCGCCCTGGACTCATTTCCTCGCCGGATGTTCGGCCGATTCCATATTCTGCCCGTGGACACCACCCCGGAGGCTACCCTCCCCATGCCCATCTGCAGCTACCTGGCCGTTCCGAGCGAGGGTACGACGGATCGGCTGGAGGAGCAACTGAAGCGCATTCCGGGCTGTCAGGTGGCCCGGGCCCAGAACCGGGAGCTCCTCCTCCTGGTGACGGAGACGGAGAGCCCGGAGGAGGACGAGGCCCTCCGGTTCACCCTGCAGGGGATCGACGAGCTCCAGGCCCTGATCTTCACCTTCGGGGACGTAGATCCTGAGACGGACCAGGGAGACCCTCTGGCTCGAGGCAGGGAGGCGGCGAAGGAGGTGCCGAGGTGATGCGACGGAGCGAGCTCCCGGTTCTGGGCGGACGCGCCGGCCGAGCCCAGCCTCCGGAACCCCAGTCGTCGGTGGGTGAGGAAGGGATGGATCGACGGACCTTCCTTCGCCGGGCGGCCATGGCCTCCGCCGCCGCGGCGGCGGAGGCCCTCGTTCCCGGGGTCACGCTTGCCGACGAGATTCCCTCTCTGGCCGGTGCTTCCGCCGGTCTCACCTGGCGGAAGACCCCCTGCCGCTTCTGCGGGGTGGGGTGCGGCCTCCTGGTGGGGATCGAGGACGGCCGGGCTGTGGCCGTGAAAGGCGACCCGGAGTCCCCGGTGAACCGAGGGCTGGCTTGCGTGAAGGGCTACCACTCGGTGCAGGCCCTCTACGGGACGGACCGGCTCACGCGGGCCCTGGTCCGGAGGGGCGGGGAGTTCGTGGAGGTCCCGGTCGACGAGGCTCTGGACCTGGTGGCCGACCGGCTCCGGGAGACCATGGAGGAGCACGGGAAGGACAGCGTGGCCATGTACGGATCGGGTCAGTGGACGATCCCGGAAGGGTACGTGGCCTCCAAGCTCTTCAAGGGGGCTCTGGGTACGAACAACCTGGAGGCCAATGCCCGCCTCTGCATGTCCAGCGCGGTCACCGGCTTCATGAGCACCTTCGGGATGGACGAGCCCCCGGGGTGCTACGAGGACATCGACCACGCCGATGCCTTCGTCCTCTGGGGCAACAACATGTCCGAGATGCACCCGGTCCTCTTCTCCCGAATGCTCGAGGAGCGGCGGAGGCGTCCGGACGTTCGGATCGTGGATCTGGCCACCCGGACCACCCGGACGAGCTACGCCGCCGACCGGTCGTTCATCTTTGCCCCGCAGGCGGATCTGGCCATCGCCAACGCCATCTGCCACGAGCTGGTGGCCAGGAACCGGGTGAACCGGGAGTTCGTAGAGCGCCACGTCTCCTTCAAGCGGGGGAGGACGGAGATCGGCTACGGGCTGGAAGACGGCTTCGCCTTCAGCGACGAGGCCCGGGACGCCACGTGGGAGGAGTTCGTGGAGTTCCTCTCGGACTACACGCCCGAGCGGGCCGCGGAGATATCCGGGATGTCCGCCGCCGACATCCGATGGCTCGCCTCCCTCTACGGAGACCCGAACCGTCGGGTCATGTCCTTCTGGTGCATGGGGCCCAATCAGCACACCCGGGGGACGTGGATGAACAACCTCATCTACAACATCCACCTCCTGGTGGGGAAGGTATCGTCGCCCGGCAACAGCCCCTTCTCCCTCACGGGACAGCCCAGCGCTTGCGGCACTGTCCGGGAGGTGGGCACCCTGACCCACCGGCTCCCCTACGGCGAAGTGACGAACGAGGAGCACCGGAGGAACGCCGCCGAGATCTGGGGCGTGCCCGTGGAGAACATCGATCCGGAGCCGGGCTACAACACGGTGGAGATGTTCCGGGCCCTGGACCGGGGCGATGTCCGGTTCATGTGGATCCAGGTGACGAACCCCTTCGTCTCCATGCCCCACCTGAACCGCTACCGGGAGGGGGCCCACCGAGATGGTCGCTTCGTGGTGGTTTCGGATGTCTATCCCACCCCGACCACCGAAGTGGCCGACGTGGTCCTCCCCGCCGCCATGTGGATCGAGCAGGAGGGCCTTTTCGGCAACTCGGAGCGGCGGACCCAGCACTTCGAGAGGATGCTGGACCCGCCGGGGGAGGCCATGAGCGACATGGAGCAGCTCCTGGAGGTGGCCCGGCGTCTGGGCCACAGCGACCTCTTCCCGGACGGGGCCGAGCCGGTTCAGGAACTCTGGGACGAGTACATCCGCTTCCACGACGCCCCGGACCACCGGATGGCGCCCCTCTCCGAGCTCCGGGAGCGGCCGGGGATCATGTGGCCCTACGTGGACGGCCGGGAAACCCGCTGGCGGTACAACACGGAGCACGACCCGGCCGCCGACCCGGAGCGGGGCGACTACGACTTCTACGGGCACCCGGACCACCGGGCGTGGATCTGGCTCCGCCCCTACGAGCCGCCCCCCGAGTGGCCCGACGAGGAGTACCCCTTCTGGTTGAACACGGGGCGGGTCCTGGAGCACTGGCACACGGGCTCCATGACCCGGAGGGTCCCCACCCTCCATAGGGCGGTGCCCCAGGCGTACGTGGAGATTCACGCCGACGACGCCCGGGAGCTCGGGGTGGCGGAGGGCCAGCAGGTTCGCCTGGTGACCCGGCGCGGGTCCCTGACCCTCCCGGCCCGGATCGACTACCGGGCCCAACCGCCCAGAGGGCAAGTGTTCGTGCCCTTCTTCGATGAGTCGCTCCTGGTGAACGAGCTCACACTGGACGCTTACTGTCCCATCTCGCGCCAGCCCGACTACAAGAAGTGCGCGGTTCGCGTGGAGCGGGTCGGGGGTGGGGGCGGTCCGTGAGCCCACCGGAGCTCCGCCCGGGAGCCACGCTGCTCCGCCTCCTGGCCATCGGTGGGGGCGTGGTCCTCATGTGGGGGGGCCTCGTTCTCCTGGGACCCTTCCTCTTCGAGCGGGAGGAACCGGCGGCTCACCCTCCGGTGGGTGCCCTGGATCCTCCGGATCCCATCGCCCACGAGGCGGACGTCTTCCGCCTGCGCGAGGGCGATCTGGCCGTGGGATTCCACGCATCCCGGCGACCCGGCGTCCACCCGCGAAACCTGGAGACGTACCGAAGACTGCGGGCCTATCCGGGAGCCCCCCCTCGGGTTCCCCACGGCCTCACCACGGAGGAGTTTCGGGAAAACCGGTGCAACCAGTGCCACGGAAGGGGGGGATACTCGCCCCGCTTCGGCGCGTACACGCCGGTGACGCCCCACCCCGAATGGTCCGACTGCCTCCAGTGCCATGCGGCGGATGCGGGCACCGTGGGCGCGTCGTTCCCGGAGCCCGGGGCCACCGGCGAGGCCCTCTGCACCCAATGCCACGTGGACCCGGACGCTCCCCCGGCCCAGCTCGTATCCGTGGAGTGGACGCCCCGGGAGTGGCCCGAGTCGGGGAGCCGGGCCATGGAAGGGGCCCCACCCACCATCCCCCACGAGGTGGAGCTACGGGGGAACTGCGTGGCCTGCCACGCCGGGCCCGGGGCGGTGCGCGAGATTCGGACGACCCATCCGGAGCGGACGGACTGTCGGCAGTGCCATGTCATGGGCGCCGAGGCGGGAGGGGCTCCATGGGGAGCCGGGCCATGATCCGGTCCACGATCCGGTCCACGATCCAGGCCATGATCGGGACCATAACCCGGACCGGGACCCGGGCCACGACCCGGGCCGTGGGGAGGGCCCGCGTGAGCTTCCGCGCGCCGACCCGGGCCGGGGGCGTCCTCCTCGCCCTTCTGGCCGCCGCAGGGTGTGGGGGGGAGGAGGTCCCGATCCCGGAGGCGGAGCGGCCCGCGGCTGGATCGACGATACCACCGGCGTCCCCGGATCTGGCCCACGTTCCCACGGACACGGTCCAGCGCTTCACCGGCCCCGGGGGGGAGCCCTTCGAGGTGACGCTTAGGACTCCGGGCGTCGAGGCGCACCTCTTCGCTCGGATCGGCCGGGAGCGCTACCCCCTTCCCCTCCGGAGCACGAATGTCTCCCTGGCGCAATACCCGTGCGCGTCCTGTCACGCCGGCGTCACGGTGACCGGAGAGAGGACCGAGGGGGTCCACGAGAACATCGATCCGGTCCACCCCTCCGAGTCCGGGCACTTGTGCACTACCTGCCACGTGGCGGACAGCGTGGAGCTCGTCCGGCTGCCGGGAGGCCAGGCGGTCTCTCTGGACCATGCCTACCGTCTCTGCGCCCAGTGCCACTCCTCCGAGACCCGGAGCTGGGCCGCCGGCGTCCACGGGAAGCGGTTGGAGGGATGGCGGGGCCGGAGGGTGGTCATGAACTGCGCCGACTGCCATGATCCCCACCGCCCCGAGCTGGAGATCCGGCTTCCCTACCCGGGTCCCCAATTGCCTCGATGAGCTGGAGTGGAGCGATGAGCGCCGAAGGCCCTTCCAGGGATTCCACGAACCCTCCTTCAGTGGCCGGACGCCCAGGTGGGGGGGAAAGCCGGGAGATGACGT
>SKSR01000120.1 GCA_007122885.1 Gemmatimonadota bacterium | reverse complement strand
GCCGCTCCAGCAAGGCGCGACGACGAGGCATAGCAGCGCTACGTCGAGGAGGAGCAACACAGCTGGAGCGGATGCAGCGGCGCTCAAATGCCACGGGACTTCTGCGACACTACACTAGGGCATGGGCCGCCCGGGAGCTGTCTGGGGGTCCGCGAAAGGAACCTAAGGCCGCACTGGTGGGACAGGGGAGCTGATGACGGGGGAGCCCGGGGGGTGTATCCGGGAGGGGGCAGATCCTAGGACCCAGCGGGTGACGAGGCCTCCGGCCCCGCATCGGCGGCCCGGGCAGCCCCCACCCCAACTTCCTCCGCCTCCCGGAACCACTCCACCGTTCGTCTGAGGCCCTCCCGGAGGTCCACCGCGACCCGGTAGCCCAGCCGCTCCCGGGCCCGCTCCAGGGCCGCCAACGAATCCCGCACGTCTCCGGGACGGGGCGGACCGTGGGCGGCGTCCACGTGGGCCCCGGTCAGATCCCGAATCTCTCTCCAGAGGCGGTTGATGGAGATCCGGTCGCCGCAGCCCACATTGAAGACCTCTCCCGCCACGTCCCGCTCCGACGCCAGGGAGGCCCGGACGTTCGCCTCCACCGCGTTGTCCACGTAGGTGAAGTCCCGGGTCTGCTCGCCGTCGCCGTGGATCGTGGGCGCGGACTCGCGGAGGGCCGCGGTGATGAAGAGGGGGACCACGGCGGCGTAGTCCGATGCCGGGTCCTGGCCGGGCCCGAAGATGTTGAAGTACCGGAGCACCACCGTCTCCAGTCCGTACACCCAGAAAAAGAGGCGCACGTACTGCTCCCCCGCCAGCTTGGCCGCTGCGTAGGGGGAGCGGGGCTCGGTGGGGAGACCCTCCCTCTTGGGGAGCACCTCCGTGTCCCCATACGCCGAGCTCGAGCCGGCGTAGACGAACCTCCGGACCCCGGCGTCTCGAGCCGCTACCAGAAGGTTCAGAGTCCCCGTGGCGTCCACGTCGTGGGTTCCCAGGGGATCCTCCACGCTCCGCTCCACGGACGGGAGGGCGGCCTGGTGGAAGACGGTGTCCACCGCCTCCACGGCCCGGGCGCAGGCGTCCCGGTCCGTGACGCTCCCCTCCAACAGCTCGATCCGGCCCTCCAGCCCGGAGAGACGCTCCCGGAGACCGGTGGAGAAGTCGTCCAGCACCCGGACCTCTCCTCCCTCGGAGAGGAGCCGATGGACGAGATGGGAGCCGATGAAGCCGGCCCCTCCGGTGACGAGATGGCGGCGGTTCGCCGGGGAGGTTTCAGACACGATGGTTCACATCCGGGACGAAGGTGGATTCAAGGATTCGGCGGCGGTCCGGGTCCAAGCGACCCGCTCCTGGTCTTCCGGCTCGGAGAGAAGTGCGGTGTACCAGACGATGGTCCGTTCGAGGCCCTCTTCGATGGAGTACCGGGGCGACCACCCCAGCCTCTCGGCCGCCTTCCCCGAATCCAGGTACTGATCCCGAATCTCCGCCCGGGCCTGGTTCAGAATCACGGGCTCCAGGGCCTGCCGATCCATGAGCTCTCCGATCCGCCGGGTGACCTCCAGAACGGTCATGGGCTCGCCGGGGCTGAAGTTGAACGCCTCGCCCCGAACCCCCTCCTCCGGCGCCTTGAGGGCGAGTCGGAGGTAGGCGTCCACCACGTCCTCCACGTAGATGTAGTCCCTCGTGAAGGTCCCATCGCTCCGGATGACCGGGCGCCGGCCGCTCCACAGGCTACGGATCGTGCCCGGCACGATTCGGCTCCAGTTCAGATCCCCCCCACCGTAGATGTTGCCGCACCGGGCCACGGTGACGGGTAGGTCGTAGGTGTGTGAATAAGTCAGTGCGAGAAGGTCTGCGCAGCTCTTGCTCACATCGTACGGGTGGCGGCCGGCCAACGGCATCTCCTCCCGGTAGGGAAGCTCCGGCGCCTCTCCATACGCCTTGTCACTGCTGGCCACCACGACGGAGCGGACCAGGTCCCGGTGCACCCTGCAGACCTCGAGGAGATTGTAGGTGCCGCGGATGTTCGCCTCGAAGGTGGCCAGAGGACTCCGGTTCGCCGGCCCCACCAGCGCCTGGGCGCCCAGGTGGATCACCGCGTCCACCTCGTGGTGATTGACGGCCCGCTCCAGGGTCCCGTAGTCCTCCAACGCGCCGTTCACCACGTGGCTCCGGTGCACGGCCCCACTCCGCATCAGCTCGCTCTGCGGGTCCCAGTCGTGGACCAGGGCCACCACCACGGCGCCCTCTTCCAGAAGCCGCCGCACCATCCACGAACCCACGATGCCGGTGGCTCCCGTGACGAGGACCCGGCGGCCGGTCCAATCGGCTCTCATTTCCACACCTTCCAGGGGGCCTCGCCCGATCTCCACGCCTCGTCCAGGAGCTGCCTCTCCCGGAGGGTGTCCATGGGCTGCCAGAAGCCCGTGTGCTGGTAGGCCATGAGCTCCCCGTCCTCGGCCAGCCGCTCCAATGGGTCACGCTCCCAGATCGTCTCGTCGCCCTCGATGTAGTCCAGGACCCCTCGGTCGAGAACGAAGAAGCCTCCATTGATCCACCCCTCTCCAGTCTGGGGCTTCTCGCTGAAGCGCAGGACCCGGTCCGTCTCCAAGGAAACGCCCCCGAATCGGGCCGGGGGCCGGACGATGGTCACGGTGGCGAGCTTTCCGTGGGACTGGTGGAACCGGAGAAGGGCGTCCACATCCACGTCGGCCACCCCGTCCCCATAGGTCAGCATGAAGGTCTCGTCCCCCCCGAGCCACCGCTCGAGCCGCTTGAGCCGGCCCCCGGTCATGGTGGAGAGCCCCGTGTCCACGAGATGGAGGCGCCACGGAGGCTGGTTCCCGTCGTAGACCATGCGGTTCCCGTTGGCCAGGTTCAGGGAGATATCGTTGTTGAAGGCGTAGAAGTTCAGGAAGTACTCCTTGATCACCTCGCCCTTGTAACCCAGCGCCACGATGAACTCGTTGACATCGTATGCCGAGTAGATGTTCATGATGTGCCACAAGATGGGCTTCCCGCCAATCTCCACCATGGGCTTGGGTCGGAGAACGGTCTCCTCCTGGAGACGGGAGCCGAAACCACCGGCGAGGATGACTGCCTTCACGACCGGGCCTCCTTATCTGATCCGTTGCGCGATCTGATCCGTTGCACCTGGATGGCGAGTCCGCGCCTCGGCCCGGGCCGCACCCGCAACCCCACCGACGGCGGGAACGCACGTCCTAAGAGCCTTCGCAAGACCCGTGCTCATCCCACCGAGCCGCCGGCCCGGCCCGCCGGCACCGCCTTCTCCAGGACCCGCTCGGCTGCCCGCTGGCCGCTCCGGAAGGCCTGGTCCGTCCAGATGTGGTCCCACTCCCCGTACCGGCCGCAGTAGTCGATCCCCACATCGTCCAGGAAGCCGTGGACCGTGGCCACGGCAGAGGGGCGGTCCCGGTCGAAGATGACGTTGGCGTACGGGATCCGGAGGGCGTGAGCCTCCACGAGCTCGTCTCCGTCCCGGAGCACGCCGCACCGTTGGAGGTCCCGGATCACCACCGGCACGAGCTCGGAAGCTTCCTGCCGCAGGGGCTTGTACTTCTCGGAGAAGTAGACCTCGGCCTGGATGCTTCCGTGCCCCGGCGGAGTGTTGCGGGGAGACAGCATGTGAGGGTAGCTCACCCGGGCGAAGGAGATGTCCGGATCGTAGAAGTAATTCACGTGGACGTCGGAGAGATC
>SKSR01000264.1 GCA_007122885.1 Gemmatimonadota bacterium | reverse complement strand
GCCCCGGAGCCCTTCCGGCAGAGGAGCCACGCCCAACTCCCGGGCCACCTCCTCCGCATCCCCGGTCAGGTTCATGCCGAAATCGGCCTGCCACCAGGGAGGTGGAGGCGCCGAACAGCCACAGTACATGCTCGTGGCTCCTCCGACCATCAGGGGGCGGATCACGTTCATCCCCTCCCGAGTGAAGAGGAGGGCCTGTCGATCCGTGTAGAGGAGGGCTCCGGGGTAGGTTCCGAACAGGCGACTGTGCCGCCAGTCTCGGCCTCGCTCCAGAATCAACACGTCTCGGCCGGCCCGGGCCAGGTCCCGAGCCACCGATGCTCCGCCCGGGCCGGAGCCCACGATCACCACGTCCCTGGGCCCGTCCTCTCGGAATGGGTAGGGCCCTCCTTCGGCCTGGTCGGGGGCGGTGCCCACCCCGTCGGTGTCCTGTGCGGGTCCGGGAGCCATGTCAGGTGAGTTCCCGGTACGCCCGGTGGTAATAGATCAGAGGCCCGGCTTCATCGTCGCTGGTGCGGGCTTCCGCCACCCCTGCCAGGATCAGGTGCGAGCCGTTCACGGGAATGATGCGCTCCACCCGGCACGTTACGATCACGTGGGAGCCAGGGATCACGGGCGGCCCCGCCTCGGGAAAGGGAGAGGGGCCCACCGGGTAGGGGTCGGTGTACACGCTGGCCAACCGGCGTTGGCGAGCCGACAGGATGTTTACGACCAATGTCCGCCCCTCTCGCAGGAATGGGAGGACCTGCGCTCCGGAACCCAGAGAGAAGATCACCCGCGGCGGATCGGCCGAAACCCCTCCCACCGACCCCACCGTGGTGGCGTGCACGCGACCGTCGTCCGGGTCCCGGGCCGCCACGATGCTCACCCCCGTGGCCCATCGGGCCATAGCCTCCTTGAAGTCCTTCGGCGGGGCGTACTCGCCTGTGCCCTCCTCGTCCTCCGGCCCTCCCGACTCGATCCGGGCGTCCACGGGGCGGTGGGTCATGGAGCTCCTCCGTCGGCGCTTGGGTCACCTGGACATCCCCTTACCTGTTGAAAGAACCCCGCCGGGCCGCCGATGGATCCTGTTCATGACCCGGTCGGATTTCGGCGTATGCTCGGGAAGGTTCTTCCGGGAGCGGGGTATCAATTTTCAGTTTCAGTGACTCGAGTTTCCACGGCATACCAGACGGGTGTCGGCGAACCTCGATCCTTCGGAGAACCGAGTCATGGCCCGATTCGTAGCCCTTGCGGCCCTCCTGGCTGTTCTTGGCGCCTGCGCTCCGTTCCTGAGCAATGGTCAGGACAGCCCCTTCGACCGGAACCAGGAGCCCGACCTGGTTCAGCTGGAGATTCTGAACAACCACTTCAGCGATGCCCGTGTGTCGGTCCTATGGGAGGGTGCGACGGAAAACCTGGGGGTCGTTTCCGGGAAGTCGAAACAAGTGTTCGAGCTTCCCAGGAGGTCCCACCAGGTGCGGGTCAGGGTGTCCCTTTTGGCGGCCAGCCGCTTCACTACCGAGCCCCTGTCGACCCAGCGGGACGCACGTCTCTACCTGGTCATTCCGTCCAACCTCTGAGCCTCCGTAAGGGTCGGGCTACGCGTGCGGGGCGGGCTCGAGGAACGCGCTTGCCGGGGTCCGTGTCCCATTGGAGAAGCACCGTGTTGGGTTCCGGATTGAGGCAGCTCTGGATGGGAGCGATGAGGGGGACATGGGAGTGACGTGGAAGCGGGTCGGCATGGGCGTTCTGGTGGTCCTCGTGGTCGGCGGGGGGCTCTACTACCTCTTCGGACCCGGGGGCAGCGTCTCCAGCCCCGCTCCCCAACCTGGAGGCCCGTCCCCGGTCCTGGAGGAGCTCCCTCCCTCTCTCTTGAACATCCCGGTGGAGTACTCGATGGACCTGGTTCCCCAGATGTTGGAGGACGCCGTTCCTATGGTGATGGGTGACCTGGGGGACCGTAGGAACTTCCCTGCCGCTTCCGGCGTGGAATACGCCTTCCAAGTAGAGCGGGAGTCGTTTCAGGCCCAGGTGGTGGGAGATACCATCCGGGTTGCCACGACCCTCCACTATCAGGCTCAGGCCTGGTACGACCCGCCCTTCCTCCAGGAGATCACCGGTTCGTGTGGACGACGGGAGGCCGAGCGTCCTCGGGCCCGGATCGTTCTTGCGTCGCCCGTCGAGGTGGACGAGGAGTGGAGGCTCCGGACCAACCTCCGGGTGGAGCGTCTGGAGCCCCTCTCCTCCGAAAGCCGGGACCGGTGTCGGGTGAGCGACTTCAACGTGGATTTGACCGAGCTCGTCATGGAAGGGGCCCGGGGGTTCCTGGACCAGTGGGCTTCGGAGGCAGATGCCGCGGTGGCTTCCCTGGACCTGCGCGAGCAACTTTCGGGCTACTGGGAGCAGCTCCTCGAGCCTGTGCCCGTGGGTGAGGGTTTCTGGCTCGTGTTGGACCCACGAGGGGTGCGGATCGGAGACATCCGGCCCGGAGAGGGGGAGCGCGTCTCACTTCGGACGACGCTGGCGGTCCAGCTCAGCCCCCGAATCGTCTCGGGTGGACGCCCCTCTCCCTCCGAACAGGAACTTCCCCAGCTGGAGCGAGGCGCGGCGCCCGGGGACTCCCGGGTGGCCGTGGAGGCCCGGGCGGACTATGGGACGATCACGGAGCTGGCAGCACGGACCCTGGAGGGAAGGGAGTTCGAAGCCGGCGGAAGGACCATTCGTGTTCGCCACGCCTCGGTTCATGGGGTAGGGGACGGGCGAGTGGCCTTGGAGCTGGACCTGGCAGGCGCGCTGCAAGGGCGCGTGTTCCTGGTGGGGACCCCCGTCTACGACTCCGACCGGAACGAGGTGACCGTTCCCGACCTGGATTTTCATGTGGACACGCGGAACGTTCTGAGTCGGGCCGCCGGGTGGGTCCTTCAAACCCGTTTCCTGGACAGAATTCGCCGGGAAGCGCGCTTTCCGGTCGATCCCCTGCTCTTGGCCTCCCAGGCCATCGGCCCCGAGGGGATCCGCTACGACCTGGCCCCCGGCGTCTGGTTGGAAGGAGGGCTCACGGACCTGGAAGTGACCCGGGTCGCGGCCCTCCCCGACGCGATGGTGGTCCGGTCCGAGGTTCTGGGCAGCCTACACCTTCGCATCGACGACCGGCAGGCCCTGGCCGAGTGAAGGGCCGACGGCCCGTTCATTCCGTTCGTCGGAGCCTCTGCACCCGTTGCCCGTCGTTCACTTCCGCGGTGTACAGGTTGCCCTGAGAGTCCACCCCCAGGTTGTGGATCCAGTCGAACTGCCCCGGTGCCCGGCCTCCCCGTCCGAAGTCCCCGCTGACTTCCAGGGATTCCCGATCCACGATCCAGATGGCGTTGTTCGTTCCGTCAGGAATGTAGATCCATCGCTGTTCCGGGTCGCTCGAGAGCGTCAGATCCCAGATGGAACCCATGGAGAGGGTCTCGGGGCGCACGAAGAACTCGTCCACGTACGTACCGTCGCGCTGGAAGACTTGAACCCGGTTCGAGGGGCGGTCCCCCACGTAGACGAGCCCGTCATTCGAGACCGCCACGGCGTGGACCGGGCCCATGAACTGGGCTTCGGGGCCCTCCGTGTACTCCCGCGTCGGGGAAGCGTCGTCGTCGGGCGCGTTACCGTACGCCCCCCAATGCCGGCGATACTCTCCCGTGGCTCCGTCGAAGACGACGACCCGTCGGCTCTGGTACCCGTCCGCGATATACAGCTCGTTCGTCTCAGGGTCCACTTCCATGGCGGTGGGCCCCCCGAGGAGCTCGGTGTCGTTGCTGTCCCCGCGCCGCTCCGGATCCCCGATTTGCAGGAGGAACTCCCCCTCCCGCGTGAATTTGAGGACCACGTGGTCGCTCACCTCCGGCGAGGCGTTTCCGCCGCCCACCCATACGTTATCCTCGTGGTCCACGAAGATACCGTGGCCTTCCTCCGGGAAGGCGTAGCCCTCCTCTTCGTGTCCCCAGGCGTGCGCCACGTTGCCTTCCGGGTCGAATGCGATGACCGGAGGTGCAGGTACGCAGCAGCGGGCGATGGGGGGATCCTGAGCGGCCCCTGCGTTCACCGGGTCCACGGTGCCGGGGCGGTGCACGATCCAGACGTAATCGCGCTGGTCCACATGGAGCCCGGCCACTTGGCCCAGAATCCAGTTCTCGGGGAGTTCGGCGGGCCACGCCGGATCCGGTTCGAAACGGGGGGACTCGGAGCCGTCGGCTCGTGCCTCTCCCGGAGCGGCCTGACACCCCGTGGCCAGGGCCACCAGGGTAATGACTCCGGCGCCCGTCGCAGTCCAACGATCGATTCCCCTCGGCGCATCCTTCCTCATGGCTCTCCCCTCGTCCGAGTCTCCTTCGGTGGAGCTTCTGCTATAGCCGGTAGTTACCGCTTCCACGACAGGATAGACCCTTCCGTGTTCGGGGAGCAACGGATCGCCGTGGACCCAGGGGAGGGTCAATCCTCCGAGGTCCCGAGATCCCGGATCTCACGGTCGACCGCCTCTCTTGCCCGGGTGCCGGCCCGGATCAGGAGGTACGAGAACGCCAGGGCCGATGCCAGAAGGCCGCCAAGGGTCCAAGGGAGGAACCGCTCACCCACCGCGACCCCGTAGGCCCCGGCCTGGACCAAGGCGAAGACGAAGACGATGGGCAGTGCGAAGAGCTCTATGCCTTCGCGGATGACTCCCAGGACCCGAGCCCGGGCGTCCTCCGGAAGTCTCCGGAGCTCTCTTCGCCCCCGGAGGCCCAGAAAGAGGGGCCGGTTGCGAAGGAGGCGGGCCAGGCCCCACACGGCTCCCGCGAGCAGGGTGGCCATCCCGGGGAAACCGAACCAGGTCCAGGGTCCCAGGGGGACGACGAGCTGGCCATCCTCTCCGGCCTCGGGAGTGACCCCGAAGAGGGGGGCCGCGTCCTCCTCCACCGGGATCTCCGCCGGAAGGTGGCTCCAGGCCAGACCGGCGGCGGCCCAGTGGAGAGCCAGCAGGAGCGCTGTGGCCTTGACCGTTCGAGACACGAACCGGGCCCTCGTCCGGGCCGACCTCGATCCGAGGTCAGCCCCCGTTACTCTCTTCGGCCCCCTCTTCGCCTTCTTCCTCCACTACCGTGAAGTGGACCGTGTCTACCGCCGGCGGATCCAGAGGCACATGGCCCCAGTCCCCGATCACCGCGATGATCCGGTTCTCTCCCGGCTCCAAGTCCCGGACCTCGAACTCCGTCTGCCCCTGGCCCAGGTGGAGGATCCCCGGAACGCCGTCCGGAATCGTGTCGCCCAGGGGAGTGAGGTCCCGGTTCACGTAGAGGTGATGATGACCGGTTCCAGGCTCGTGGATGTCCGCGGAAGTGATCTCCACCCCGCTCGCACCCAGCTCCACGGTCAGGTGAGGCCCGGTGACCGTGTCACCCTCCGTCGGGTGGATGAACCAGACCTGTGCGACGTCGTCTTCGGCTTCCTCGGCCGGGTCGCAGCCTACGATCAGAGCGGCCAGGAAGATGACGGAGAAGGGGAAAAGTGCCAGCCTGAGCATGGATCCCTCTGGGCGTTGAATTTCGGACGGAGCGCACGAGCCGAGTAGGAAAGAAGATGTTGCGTCCTCTCCCTCGTCTGCGCAACCTGTGGAACTCTTCGTGGCCCCAGGGATGCTTCCGGGCGCCGACTTTCCGGCCACTCGACAGTGTGAGGAGGGAAACCCCTTGTTCTGGTCTTCATTGGAGCGCTACCGGGACCATGGGCTTCTGGTCCTTCGGGTCGGGTTCGGCTTGGGGCTGCTCTGGTATCACGGGTGGGACAAGCTGGTGGGAGGTCCCGAGCGATGGGCGCAGGTGGGCGGCGCCATGGAGCTGGTGGGAATCGGTTTCGCACCGGCCTTCTGGGGGTTCCTGGCGGCCCTTGCCGAGTCGGTGGGCGGCGTGCTCATCGCCTTGGGCTTCCTTTTCCGCCCTGCGGCTCTGGCCATTGCCTTCGTCATGGTCATGGCCACGGTACAGCACATGGTCACGGGGCAGGGGACTCCCGCTCATTCCTTCAAGAATATCTGGGTCTTCGTGGGCCTGCTGGCCATCGGGCCCGGACGCTTCAGCGTGGACCGTTACCTCTCGGAGCGGCGGAAGGGGAAGGAAGTTTAGCGGCGGCTGTTTCGACGCGCGGTTGCGGGAGGGAGGAAATAAGAAGAGGCCCCTCCGGGAATTCCCGGAGGGGCCTCTTCAAGATCCGGAACGAGCCGTCAGTCGGTCCGCGAGACGTTAGCCGCCTTGGGCCCCTTGGGGTCCTCCAGGATCTCGAACTCCACTCGCTCGCCCTCGGTGAGGGACTTGAAGCCCTCTCCTTCGATGGCGGAGAAGTGGACGAAGCAGTCCCGGTTTCCTTCATCGGGTGTGATGAAGCCGAACCCCTTCGCGTCGTTGAACCACTTGACGGTGCCGCTGCTGCGCATGTGTAACTCCTCAGGTGCTGGTGGGCGGAGCGGGCCTTGGGCCCCGGAAAAAACCCCACCCTGTGTGTCTGGCGGGTGTTGTCGCCCCCGCCTCCGCGTACGCGAGAGTCGTCAATGACTCACGATGAAGCTGAACCGGTCCCTTGCTAACCTCACATGGCAGCGTCGGACATCCTGCAACTTCACTGTCGCGCAGAAGGCAATGTAATACTTTCCGTGTGGCGCAACAACAGGAACACGACCGACTTTGGCCGGCCCTCGTCGAAGGTGGTTGGGGTCCCCCCCGCCCCCGAAAGGTCAGAGGTCGTCGTCGTCGTCCCCTCCGTCCCGTGGGCGTGCCCGCCGGCCCGTGTCTTCACCGCCCGAGCTCCTGTGTCCATCCGGGCTGACTCTACTGTCTCCCGACGATGGACGGTCCCCTGAGGAGGGTGAGGTCCGTGCCGGGGAGCGTCGGTCCGGCGATCCGCCCTGGCCCGATGCGGCGCCACCTCCCCGGGTGTAGCCCCGGCCCTGGAGCACCTGTCCCCCCCGGTCCCGCTCCTTCACCGGAACGACCACGATGGGGCCCAGGCCCCGGTATCCGCCGGGATGAAAACCGGGGCCATAGAAGCTGCCGAAGTAGAACGGGTCGTAACGCAGACCGCTGTAGTAATGGATTCCAAATCGGGTTCCGAAGGGGCGGAACGGGTTCGGGGCGTAGCTGCGTCGGGAACGGGGGGCCGCTCGGGCACGATGTTCGGCCGCCTCTCGCTCAGCCACCCTTTGATGTCCGTCGATCTGGAAGCGGTCCGGGAACGAGACGGCCACTACCAAGTCGATGAGGCCGGCCGGGGCCCCGGCTTCCTCCAGGGCCAGTAGCTCCCGGGCGGAGGGCGAGAACCGTCCTTCGGTCTCCAGGATCAGGGCCTTGAGCGCCGCCGGGTCGGCCTCACCCAGGGCGTGGGTGAGGTCGCCCAGGGTCAGGGGAGCCGCGGCGTGGATCCGAGCGGTTCGCACGGCGAGCTCCCGGTCCTCCACGTGGGCGGGCGGTTCCCGGTCTTGGGCCTCCTCCGGGGTCAGGGGCCTGAGAGTCCGGGTTCCGGTCCGGGGGTCCTCACGGTCACCCACCTGCACGGTCTGGATGTCCACCCACTCTTCGGAAGGCGAGATGGCGAAGATGCGGGTGCTCGTCCGGGTGGCTCGGGTCCCGCAATCGAGCTCCGAGCGGATGAACAGGCGGCGGTCGTCGTGGGACCACCGGGCCCGCTCCCACCCCTCGCATCCCTGATGGCTCACGGGGTGGCGGTCCCCGTCGGCCCGCACGATCTCCTCGGCCAGGATTTCGTCGCCGAGAAAGGTGGTGATCCGTGCCGCCGCAGGCCCTTCAAGGGGATCGGGGCGGATGCACACCACCTCTCCTTCGGCATCCTCGTCCTCCTCTTCCATTCCCGGCGTCACATCCGGCACTTTCCAGCAGCCCTGCCAGGCGAGCCATCTCCCGTCCAGCGGCCCGTCCGTCGCCGGCTCCTGGGCCGCAACACCACCGCCGAGGACCAGGCCTCCCAGGATCGCCAGAACCCAGGTTCGGCTGATTCTCCACGCGGCCCATCGTCTGGGCTGGAACCGAGCGCTCCACATGCTGAAAGCCTCCTTGAATGCGTCCGGGGTCAGAACCGGAGCGTGACGCCCAGGGTGGCCTGAAAGCCGCCCAGGTCGATGGGGTCGAAGTCGACGAAGTCTCCCCGGAGCTCAGCGGAACCCCAGCGGTACCGGCCTTCCGCCGTGAACACCGCCCTCCGGGTCAGCTTCACGTTCGTTCCAGCGGCCAGGTGTATCGTGCTGCCCCACTCGCTGGATTCGAACGTGTCCCTGAAGATCCGCAGGTCCTGGAAGTCCACGAATTCTCCCCGCTGCTCCAGGTGATAGTGGACCAGCCCCACACCTCCGGAAAGGTAGGGTGCCGCCGACGCAGGTACCCAGGCGAAGTTGCCCACCGCCGTTCCCTGAGGGAGCAGGTATACCCGGAGGCCGGCCGTCATCGGGGTGACCCGGAGCTCGGTGGTCTGTTCGATGGGAAGGCCGTCGTCGCCCTCGTAGTCCCGGAATTCCGAGCGTTCGGAGCTCCGGGAGTGACCTAGCGCCAGAACCACGTCCGCCCGGTCCGTGGCCCGGATGCCCAGCTCCCCCTCCCACGCGGCCCCTCGAAAGTCGTTTCTGTCCAGGGTGAGCTCGTCGGTAATGAAGTCGAAGACGTCGCTTCCCGCCCGAGGGCTGTGGAACCCCCAACGGAAGCCCAAGGAGACCCGGGGCGGTTGGAAGAGGAAATCGGGGTCCGACGCGGCCGGCGTCCGGTCCTCCGCCATCACCGACGTCAGGGATGCGGATGCACCTTCCGAGCCTTCGGGCGCAGGGGCCTGCCCGGCGCCCGTCGCCGGGACCCAGAAAATAACCGCGAGGACCAGGAAGGCGGCTCCCG
Organism: Gemmatimonadota bacterium; assembly: GCA_007122885.1. GTDB lineage: Bacteria > Gemmatimonadota > Gemmatimonadetes > Longimicrobiales > Gaopeijiaceae > SKSR01. Next base: position 4,305 of record SKSR01000264.1, on the reverse strand, counting down.
TAGGCCCTTTCCGGCGGGGTCGGTTCATGACGGGCCCTCCCTCCTCCGGAGGAACGTGTAACTCTTGTACCTGCCCGGACGGCACTCCGTTCCCGGGGACTACTCGGGATCGACGTTTCGCTGCAGAAGGGCCGGTGAGGAGAGGGCGAAGTGGTTGCGTCCCCGCCACGCGAGAGCGGCGGCGAAGCCCTGTAGCTGATCTCCCTCCTTCCACAGCCGGACGTGGATCACATGTTCCCGGGTGAGGGCGTCTTCCGTGGGGATCGTCCCGGCGAACTGTCCCGACATTCTCCCGTCCAGCACTTGGAGGCCGTGGAGCTCCGTGGGAGGCTCCCCTCCGAACCGGACCACCCCTCCACCGTCTCCGTCCAAGGTCAGGTGCATGGGGATGGTGCCGGCCCAGGTCTTGACCTCCCCCTCCCACTCTCCGCGAAAGACCGTGGAACCCTGTCGGGAGGATCGGCCTTCCCCGGTAGGTGCGTCTCCTCCGTCTCCCATCCGCCTCAGATAGTCGGTCAGGACCACTCCCGCCAGCGCGTCCGCGATGGGCCCGGTGGCCGGGTTCGAGGAGTTGGAGAGGACCACGACCACCGCATCCTCCTCCGGATAGAGCCGGAGGGCCGTGCTCACGCCCGGCATTCCCCCGGTGTGCTCCACCCGCACGTACCCGTTGTCGTCCTTCACCACGGCCCACCCCAATCCGTAGCTTCGTCCTTCCGCCGAGGGGGCATGAGGGGTCTGCATCTCCTTCAGTACGCTCCGCGGCAGGATGTCCTCGGCTTCCTCCGGGGTCCGCCCCAGGTGGAATAGACCGAAGCGCAGGAGATCGTGCACCGAGGCGTAGACGGCCGAAGCTCCCCGGTGATCGAAGTCGTAGTCGGGAAGAGGAGAGCCCGCTTCGTCGTATCGAGCCGCCACTTTCGCTCCCATCGACGGATTTTTCCCGAGGGCGGAGCGCTCCATTCCCAGCGGATCGAAGATCCGTGAGCGAAGGAACGCCCCATAGTCCTTACCCGAGGCTTCCTCGATCAGGTGATCCAGGATCCCGTAGCCCACGTTCGAGTAGTTGTAGACCGCCCCCGGCTCGGTGACCTGGACTCCGTACCGGGCGATGGTCACCTCCATCGGTGGACGCTCCACCTCGTCGTCCTCGAAAAAGAAGTGGTGATGGAGGGGCAGCCCGGCGGTATGGGAGAGGATCTCGCGGATGGTGGCTCGGGAGGGTCCCGACCCACGAACGGTGATCCGTGCGCTCCGCAGGAGGTCGTTGGCTGGGTCGTCCAATCCAAGCTTCCCTTCCTCCTGCAGGAGGGCGATGGCCGTGGCGGTGATCGGTTTCGTCACCGAGGCCACGGAGTAGGCCGTGTGCTCCGTGGCCCGGATGTTCCGTTCCCGGTCGGCCCATCCGAACCCTTCTTCCCAGAGGATCTCTCCCTCGTGGGCCACCCCCACCGCCACCGATGGGATGGCGAAGGCTTCCATCCTATCTTCGATGAGGGTGCGAACCGCATCGAAGTCCTGGGAGCCGGCCGTGCTCTGGCCCAGGGCCTGGGCCTGACTGCTCGGCCCCGGGCATCCCGCCAGCAGAAGCCCCGCACCCGCCAGGAGGGCGGTGGGGATGAGCCGTGCCTTCCTCATCGGAGGTCCAGGAGACGGGCTAGGTTCATTTCAGGGTCGGACACCGGTGCGATGTTACCCTCGGGAGAGGTGAGCAGCGTAGTTACCCCCGGGCCGTGTCCCGCCACTCTGCTGATCCCATGGACCACCACCCCCACGGAGACCGCTCCGGTCCGGTAGATTCGCCCGTGGGCGTGGTCCGCGTCCATAATGGCCACGATGTCCCCGAAACGGAGGGAGTCGAGCTCGTAGCGCTCCACCACCTCCTCGTCGAACATCTGGATGTCGTAGTCGCCGGAATGGACGTGGTCTCTGCCCAGGCCCGAACCCATGATCTTGGCCGGGATCTCGTGGGTGACCGGGACTTCCAGGACTCCATCCTCCCGAACCCCCATTCCCGCCTCGGTCATGGCGTCCAGAAGGGTCGGGCTCATGTTCCGAATGTACAGGTTCTCCACATTTTCGGGCTCCATGCCCAGGCCCACGGCCCGGACCTGCATCCGGTCGCCCAGGGCCAGCTCCTCGTAGACGGGGTCCGGGAACTCCACCATCACATTCTCGATTCCACCATGCTTGCCGATGACCGTGCCCTCGGCACCCTGGGCCTCGCCGGAGAGGACCCGTACACGGTTGCCCACCTGGGAAAGCACGTTGAGTCCGGTCTCCTCGGCCGTGTCGTCGGTGCTGATGCTGACGGCCGGCTCCACGTGGTCGCCGGCCATGTCCACGGCCGAGTCCCCCACCCGGTAGTTGTAGGTGATGCTGCCCGTTCCCGGCAGGGCCCGGGCGGTCCCGTCCGGCGCTATCCGGTAGGGTGGCTGAGCCATCCGAGGAGCGGCGATGCTGCCCACCACCGCCATCTCCACCAACTCCTGTCGGTTCACCTCCAGGGGAGTGAGTTGGGTCGAGCTCGCGGAGACCTCGGAGCTCTGGGCCTGGCCGGCCGCAGGGAGCAGCAGGATGAAGGCCAGGAGAGCCCACGCAACCCACGCGAAGTGGGTGGGCGTCCTGGGGCGAACGGGGTTCCCCTGGGCGGGGGACCGAAGCGTGACCGTCGAACCGAAGCAACGCATGGCAAACCTCCTCTTCCGATGTTTCGTCCGGACGAGAGATCGACGGGCGTTCCCGATCCCTTCTTCCTTCCCCGTTGCGAGAGGGAGAGTTCCCTATCCTCCTCCCCAGGTAGCGGGGGGTGTATCGTCTCCTCCCGCTCTTTAGCTTTCACCCCATGGAACTGGGTCCTGCACAGGGCGACGGCCATTGGGGCCGCCGGAAGCGTCGGAGCATGTGGGTCGTCCCCCTCGTGGTTCTCTCGGCCACGGCCCCGGGTGTAGCCGCACAGGACGCCCACGTGTCCGGCATCGTGCGGACGCCGGACCGGGCGCCGGTAGCCGGAGCCCTTGTAGAGTTGGAGCCGGTGGGCCAGAGCGCGACAGCGGACGGAGAAGGGCGCTTCACCATCACCGTCCCGGAAGGGGAGGCGGATGGGCGGGAAGCGGTTCTCCGAGTTTCGTCCCTGGGGTATCGGGCGGTAGAGCATGCTTTCTCCCTCACCCCGGGGTCTCACGAGAGGGAGTTCGTGCTCCGGGAGGCAGCCGTGGCCCTCGACGAGGTCCTCGTGACCGGGACGGTGGGTCGACGGGAGCGGAGGGTCCAGCCCGCGTTGGTGGGCGGGGTCGAAGCGGAGGGGCTGGTCGAACGTGCGCCCGTCACCTCTCTGGCCAACCTCCTCCAGGGCCGCCTGCCCGGCGTCACCGTTCAACAGCGCAGCGGCACCACCGGCACCGCTCAGACGATCCGGATCCGGGGACGTACGTCCGTGCTCCTTTCCGACGAGCCGCTCGTCTTCCTGGACGGAGTAAGGATGGACGACCGGGCCCGGGAGTTCTTTTTCGTGGGGGGACAGTTGGGGAGCCGCCTCAACGACTTGCGGATTCAGGACGTGGAGCGGTTGGAAGTGGTGAAGGGCCCGGCGGCGGCCACCCTCTACGGGGCCGATGCCTCGGCCGGTGTCGTCCAGATCTTCACCCGGAGAGGAGAGCCCGGAGCGGGCTTCCGGCAGGAGGTGACCCTGGAGGGCGGGCGTGTGGTCCCCGCCTTCGACCCTCCGGACAACTGGGCCGTGTGCGAAGCCCGGCACGTCGAGGAGGACCGCCCTCTGTGCCGGGGGCTCGAGCCGGGAACTCCGGTGCGGGACAACCCCCTGGAGCGCTCCGGGGTCCTCCGATCGGGGGCCCGTTCCGCGGTGAACTGGCAGCTCCGCGGAGGTGGCGAACGATTCGGCGCCTTCACCTCCCTGGGGGTCGACCGGGAGGAGGGCACCCTGCCCAGCAACGAGATGGAACGGATATCGGGCCGGGCCAACTTCGACTTCCTCGTCTCGGACGAGCTCCGGGTGGAGGCGGGCTTCGGCCTGGCTCGGAGCAGGGTTCGCCTTCCCCACAACGACAACAACGTGCTGGGCTACTTGGGAGGGGGCCTCCTGGGGGATCCCCTCACCTTGGGGTTCAACGCCCACGACGGTTGGTTCGCCGCCGGTCGGGGAAGGGAGGCCATTTCACGGATCGAGACCCTGGACACGACGCTCAGGATCCAACCGCGGCTTTCCGCTTCCCACTCCCCTGTGCCATGGTTCACCCAGGAGCTCACGGTGGGGGGAGATCTGACTCGCTCCGAAGCCCGCTCCTT